>DATHTG010000256.1:0-3207 GCA_035463515.1 Candidatus Limnocylindrales bacterium | reverse complement strand
TCGCGGATGACGTCTGCGACGTTGACCGTCAGCAGATCCGCCAGCTCCTTGACGGTGATCGTGCCGGGCAGCTCGATCGCTCCGCGTTCGCGCGGATCGACGACCTGTACCTGGGATGCGAATGCGTTGTCTCGGCGCGGTGGCTTGCGGGGCCCGCGTCGGCCGCGGGTGCCGCTCCTACTCCTGGCCACGGGCTCCTCCTTCGATGGTGTGCGTGGGGCTCACCCCCACGGCGGCGTCCGCGAAGAACGCCTCGGGGAGCGGGGGGTCGAGCGCCCGGCTCAGGGCGCCCTTGTTGATGGCGATGGACAGGCAATCGGTGTCCTGACAGACGTAGGCGCCTCGTCCGGCGAGGCGCCCGGTCGGGTCGACGACCACGTCACCCGTCGGGGTTCTGACGATCCGCCGCAGATCACGCTTGGCACGCGACGTGCGGCACGCCACGCACGTCCGCGTCGGGACGCGACGAGGCGCCTGGGGTCTGGGGCTTCGGGCGGTCCCGGCTACGTCGCCACCTCCTCGGTGGGTACCGGAGCCGCGGTCTCGTCGCCCGATCCGGGCGATGCCTCCGTGCCGTCGACGTCCGCATCGGCGGCAGCGGCCTTCTTCGTGGTGCGCTTCGGCTTGGCGGCCTTAGTCACCTCGGCGGGCGCAGCTTCGACCTCCCCGGTCGTGGTCTCCCCGGTCGGATCGGCCTCGGCTTCGGCGGCGGCCTTCTTCGTGGTGCGCTTCGGCTTGGCGGCCTTGGTCACCTCGGCGAGCGAAGCCTCGACCTCCCCGGTCGTGGTCTCCGCGGTCGGATCGGCCTCGGCTTCGGCCGGAGCGGCAGTCGCCTCGACGTGCTCGGCGACCGCGGCTGACTCGGCGTCGGCGCCCGGTTCGGCGTCGGCGGCGGCCTTCGCCTCGGCGACCGATACGTCGCTCCGGATGTCGATGCGCCAGCCCGTCAGACGTGCCGCAAGTCGGGCGTTCTGCCCCTCCCGCCCGATCGCGAGCGACAGCATCCGCTCCGGGACGGTGACCGACGCGATCCGCTTCTCCTCGTCGATGTCCACCGACAGGACCTGCGCCGGGCTGAGGGCATTGGCCACGAAGACGCCCGCGTCATCGTTCCATGGGATGACATCGATCTTCTCGCCGGCGAGCTCAGCCACGACCGCCTGGACACGTGCGCCGCGCTGGCCGACGGTCGCGCCGACCGGGTCGAGCCCGTCCTGGCGTGACGACACCGCGACCTTGGACCGGCTGCCGGCCTCGCGCGCGATGGCCTTGATCTCGACGGTGCCGTTGTGGATCTCGGGGACCTCCAGCTCGAACAGCCGGCGCAGGAAGCCCTTGTGGGTGCGGCTCACGAAGATCTGCGGGCCGCGGACGGACCGACGGACCTCGAGCACGAAGGCCTTGACGTTCTGCCCGATACGGTAGTGCTCGAGGGCGCTCTGCTCGGTCGTCGCGAGGATCGCTTCCGTGTTCTTGCCGACGTCGAGGATGATCGCGCGTGGCTCGACGCGGTTGACGGTGCCGGTGATGAGCTCGCCTTCGCGGCTCGCGAACTGGTCGAAGACCTGGTCGCGCTCGACCTCGCGGATGCGCTGGAGGACGATCTGCTTCGCGGTCTGGGCACCGATCCGGCCGAAGACATCGCCGTCGAGCTGTTCGGTCTCGACGACATCGCCGGGCTTGGCGCTCGCGTCGAACTTGCGGGCGTCGTCGACCGTGATCTGCGTCAGCTCGTCCTCGATCTCCTCGACGACGAGACGCGCGCGGTACACGCGGATCCGGCCCGATTCGGCATCGATCTGGACGTGGATGTCCTCATCGCCCGCGACGCGGCGGTACGCCGACTGGATGCCATCCTCGACCGCCCCGATGAGCTGCTCGCGAGAGACCTGCTTTTCGGCGTTCAGCTGAAGGAGGGCGCCAACGAAGTCTCGACTCACGATCGCCTCCTTCTCACGCAACCCAAGCACGGCCGGTCCGAAAAAAAACGTGGGGGTCACCCACGTCACGGAGCGGCCGTTCATTTAACAGGAGTATATACCCGGATGCGTGGACGGCTCAAACGGGAGCCGGGAACCGCCGGGCCACGTAGTCCTCGAGGATGTCGATGAATTCCTGCACGAGGCCCTCGCCCCGGAGCGTGCGGTCCAGTCGGCCGTCGATGAACACCGGGGCGACCGGCTCCTCGAAGGTGCCCGGCAGGCTGATGCCGATATCGGCGTGCTTGGACTCGCCGGGGCCGTTGACGACGCAGCCCATCACCGCCACGCGCAGGTCCTCGGCTCCGGGGTGGCTCGTCTTCCACTCGGGCATCCGGTCTTTGAGGTAGCCCTGGATCTGCTGGGCCATCTCCTGGAAGAACGTCGACGTCGTCCGGCCGCAGCCCGGACAGGCGGATACCTGCGGCAGGAACGAGCGGAAGCCCATGGACTGGAGGATCTGCTGCGCGACCTCGACCTCGCGTTCGCGGGGAGCCCCGGGTTCAGGTGTCAGTGAGACCCGGATCGTGTCGCCGATGCCCTCGTTGAGCAGGATCGCCAATCCGGCGGTCGACGCGACGATGCCCTTGTCGCCCATCCCGGCCTCCGTGAGCCCGAGGTGGAGCGGGTAGTCGCAACGCGCGGCGAGCAGCCGATAGACGTCGACGAGGTCGCGGACCCCGCTGACCTTGGCGCTGATGATGATCCGGTCGTGCCCGAGCCCGGTCTCCTCGGCCAGCTCGGCCGATCGCAGCGCCGATTGGAGCATGGCCTCGATCATCACATCCCGCGAGTCGCGCGGGTCTGCGAGCGCGGCATTGGCGTCCATGAGCTCGGTGAGGATCGCCTGGTCGAGCGAGCCCCAGTTCACGCCGATACGGACCGGTTTCCCATTGTCGATCGCGACGTTGACGATCGTCGCGAAGTGCTCGTCGTGCCGCTTCGCGCCGACGTTACCGGGATTGATGCGGTACTTGGCCAAGGCCGCGGCCATCTCCGGGTACTCGACCAGGAGCTTGTGGCCGTTGTAGTGGAAGTCGCCGATGATCGGCACGTCGACGCCGAGGCCACGCACCTTTCGGACCATCTCGGGGACCGCCGCCGCCGCCTCCTCGGTGTTGACGGTCACGCGGACCAGCTGCGACCCGGCATGCGCCAGGCGGGCGACCTGGATCGCCGTCGCGTCCGGGTCCGCCGTATCGGTGTTCGTCATCGACTGGACGACCAC
>DATHTG010000255.1:0-2691 GCA_035463515.1 Candidatus Limnocylindrales bacterium | reverse complement strand
CGCTTCGACCTGCGCGAGTTCCACGACCAGGTGCTCGGGCATGGGTCGTTGCCGCTCGCCACGCTGGCCCGCGAGCTGCCGACCTGGGTGGCTACGCCCGCCTGATCCCGCGAAACGGAAGGTGGTGCGTTCGGGCACCACCTTGGTTCGGGCCGGCGGAGCGCCGGATTTGCACCGGCCTGTGAGCGCGCGGCACGATGGTCGCGCACGTTTCCGCCCGCTACCGAAGGAGGAGCTCATGCGGATGACCACACCTCGGCGGTCTCGTCGGCCCGGGATCGTCGGTCTGGCAGGCGCCTTGATCATCGGGATCGGCGCGGTGACGCCCGTCGCCGCCCACCGCAGCGGCGGCGGATATCTCACCGGGCAGGACGAGATGCTGACGCCCGTCGCGGCGAACGCGCGCGCCCACGCGCTCATCACGGTCGGCGAGGTCGTGGGCGACTACCGTTTCGAGGCCATCCCCGACGGCATCGCCGTGCGCCGGGGAGCCGGTAGCACGGTCGAGGTCTTCGTCAATCACGAGACGTCCCGCGTCGCGTTCCCGTACGTCGCCGCCGGACCCACCCCCTCGAACTCGCTCAACGACTTCGACAATTCGCAGCTCAGCCGGCTTGTGTTATCTCGGCACGACGGTGCCGTGCTCGACGCCGAGCTCGCGATCACCAGCGACGACCGCTTCCACCGATTCTGCTCGAATTTCCTGGCCACGCGCGAGCACGGCTTTTCGCGCGACATCCTCTTCACGAACGAGGAGGCCACGGACTTCGTGTACCGCGCCGGTCAGGGACCGGAGTGGACGCAGCCTATCGCCGCCGGGACCCCGAACGCCGAGCAGGCGGGCGTCGTCGTCGCCTTCGATCCGGCGACAGGTGACCACAGACCGATCTACGGGATGGGCCGACTCAACCACGAGAACAGCGTCGCCATCCCGGGCTTCGACGAGATCTTGGTGCTCACAGGAGACGACACGTTCACGACCAACCCCGCGCAATCGCAGGTGTATGGGTACTTCGCCGAGAGCGCTGATGCCGTCTGGAACGACCAAGGCGCGCTGTGGGGTTTCCGCGCCAAGGACTGGCGGACGTACAACGACTACTACGACTTCACGCCCGGTGCGGGGACATCCATCGAAGGCGAATTCGTCCGGATCCCCGCGGATGCGGCCAAGGGCGACCAGACCGCACTCGAGCGGGCGTCAGATGCCGCGGGTGTCTTCGAGTTCGTGCGGGTCGAGGACATGGCGTACGACCGGCGTGACCCGAACATCGTCTATATCGCGGACTCCGGCCGCGCGAACGTCGCAAACGGCACCGGCGTCACGTACGACGCGAGCGGGCAGCGCATCGAGGCGGTCGCCACGTTCGCGTCGCGCAACGGCCGGATCTGGAAGATGGTCCTCGACCCGAAGGACCCCCATCACGTCAAGAGTCTCTCGATCCTGATCGAGGGTGATGACATCGCGCTCGCGACCCAGGATCCTTCAGCCTCGCTGGCGGCCATCCACCAGCCAGACAATCTGGAAACGACGCGGAACAGCCTTCTGATCACGGAGGACCCGTCGAGCGCCAACCAGTACCCTGTCGCGACCGGCAATACGGCCCGCGTGTGGTGGTATCACCTGTCCGGGCCGAAGAAGGGCACGCGCGAGGTGGCGTTCAAGGTCGACCAGTCGGCCGATCAGGGCCTCACCGATCGAGATCCGACCACCCAGACACCGCCCGGTGCGGTCCCGTCCGGCTTCGGCCTCGGAAACGCGGGCAGCTGGGAGGCGAGTGGGATCATCGACGTGTCGCGGTGGTTCGGAAGCGGCTGGTTCCTCATCGATGTACAGGCCCACACCCTGTGGGTCGATGTCGCTCCAGGACCAGACGTCGTCGCCCCCGCCGGGCCGGACTGGACGTACAAGCGGGAGGGTGGGCAGCTCCTCCTGGTACGGATCCCCGGAGCGTGAGGCCCGGCCGTCGGTGATTCGAGAGGCCCCGCCACCGGCGGGGCCTCGTGATGTCCGCCTCGTCAGGAGTCGAAGCCGATCCCGATCGCGTCCAGCGTCCGGAGGATCAGCCCTCGCCGTCCGTCCTCGCGATCGGCGCGGTCGAGCTCCCGGCGCACGACGTCGACCGCGATCGACCGAAACGGCTCAGGCGGGAAGGGGATCGGCGGGCTCGTGACGAGCCTGAGCTTGAGGCGGTCCTCGTCGGGTCGTAGAAGCATGTCGCGCAGCACGCCGCCGGCCCAGCGGCTCGCCCCGACGCCGAGTCCCGTGTAACCCAACGCGTACACGGCGCGACCGCCGAGCAGTCGGCCGAACGTCACGGTGAAGCGCGACGTCGTATCGATCGCCCCACCCCAGCGGTAGGGGAAGCCGAGGCCGTCGAGCTGGGGGAATGCCCGGAAGAATTGCGCCTCGAGACGGTCGAACGTCTCCGGACGCTGGTCGAGCTCCGGGCTGACGCGATTCCCGGCGTGGTAGACCGCGTCATAGCCGCCCCACAGGATCCGGTCGTCGGCGGTGAGGCGGAAGTAGTGGAACTGGTTGTTGGCATCCGATAGGCCCTGGCGTCGCCGCCAGCCGATCGCGTCGTGCTGATCCGGCGTGAGCGGGTCGGAGACGAGCGCGTAGTCGTAGACGGGCACGAACGTCGATCCGAGCCGTTCGACCCAGCTCGAGTACGCAGACGTGGCGATCAC
>DATHTG010000254.1:0-7674 GCA_035463515.1 Candidatus Limnocylindrales bacterium | reverse complement strand
GATGTGGTCGCGCATGATCATCAGCGTCCCCGGCCCGAACGACGGATCGAGTCCACCAGCCGCGTTGGTCAGGACGACGACCGCCGCACCGAGCTCGCGGAACAGCAGGACCGGCTGGACGACCAACCCTGGGTCGTTGCCCTCGTACAGATGGAACCGACCCTGCAGCATGACCACGGGACAGCCGCCGAGCCGGCCCAGCAGCAAGCGACCGACATGGCCGGGTGCCGTCGCGGCTGGCCAGCCGGGCAGCTCCGTGAACGGGATCGCGACCGCGTCCTCGAGATCATCTGCCAGCCCGCCCAAGCCCGAACCCAGGACGATCCCGACCTCCGGCACGAGGTCGGTATGTCGGCGGACCGCGTCGACGAGGGCAGCGATGCGGGCGGGTTGCTCGGCCGGCGGGATCGGCCGGCTGCGATCGACGGCCACGCTGGCCGAGTCGGTCATGCTTTGCCTCCTGGGCGACATCAGCACGGTGGCGACGCCCAGCATAGACAGGCAGGGCTCGGAGACGTCGGTCGACGTGTCAGGGAGGGGCCTCGTCGCGCCCGACGGAAGTATCGACACCGGGATGCCGATCGCGTCCCGCCGGGCGCATTCCCGTGGACGGGCCGTGGTGAGACGGCCGCGAGACCCCGGGCAACGAAGCGCCCGAAGCGACCGGCGGCGGAACGAGGGTCCTTGATGTGATCTCGGTTTCCTGCGGTCCTGTCGGCCCCTTCGGGCAAGACCTACGGTATCGGCCGCGTCACAGGCCGGTCAACGCGCTTATCCACGAACATCGGACCGATCTCGTTGCCGCTGTCCACGGCTTCGGACGGGGTGTGGTCGGGGTGTGGATAACCCTGTGGACGACCGGTGGTGGCGCCGGAACGACGGCGTCGGGAAGACGGCGTCGGACGAGTCAGCCGCCCATCGCGAACATCTCGATCTTCGGCAGATCGGATGTGGACTGCGATCGCAGCTCCGAATAACGATCGTCCCTGGAACGCCACGTATCTGCGAGGAACGACAGGAGATCCTCGTCCGACGAGCCATCGCGCAGCACCGCCCGCACGTCGCGTCCGGCGACGGCGAACAGGCACGTATACAACTTGCCGTCGGCCGACAGCCGAGCGCGCGTGCAGTCGCGACAGAACGGCCGTGTGACCGAGGAGATGATGCCGAATTCCCCCGCGCCATCGAGGTATCGATACCGGCCGGCGACCTCGCCGCGGTATGCCGGCTCGGCCGGCTCCGCCGGCCACGCCGACGTGACCGCTTCCACCAGGTCGGCTGCCGGGACGACCTCGTCGAGCCGCCAACCGTTCGAATGGCCGACATCCATGTATTCGATGAATCGCAGGGTCACGCCCGAGTCGCGCGCCCAGCGCGCCATCGGCACGATCGAGGTCTCGTTGATGCCCCGTCGGACCACCATGTTGATCTTGACCGGCGACAGGCCGGCGTCGATCGCGGCATCGATCCCGTCGAGCACCTTGGCGACGGGGAAATCGACCCCGTTCATCGCCCCGAAGACCGAGTCGTCGAGCGAGTCGAGGCTGACCGTGACGCGGCGAAGCCCGGCATCGACCAGGGGCTGTGCCAGCGAGCGGAGTGCCGCACCGTTCGTCGTGAGCGTCAGATCGAGCGGCCTGCCGTCGAGCGTCCGCAACTCGGCGAGCATCCGGATGAGTTGTGGCAACCCCCGTCGGACCAGTGGCTCGCCGCCGGTGAGTCGCAGCTTCTCGACGCCGAGCTGGGCGAAGGCCGCCGCTGCCCGGCGGATCTCCTCGAACGACAGCACCTGGTCCTTCGGCAGGAACGCGTAGTCTCGCCCGAAGATCTCCTTCGGCATGCAGTAGGTGCAACGGAAGTTGCACCGGTCGGTCACGGAGATCCGGAGGTCGTGCAGTGGCCGGCCGAGCCGATCGAGCGGCGTGCGAGTGGCGGCGAGGGTGTTCGGCGGCACGACGGTGTCCATGGACTGCCCATCGTACCGCCGACCCGCGTTGCACCAGCACAACGCCACGAGGTACGGCCCGTGTACAGGTACGACCGGCGTACACCGGTGGTACCACTAGCCGACTCCACTACACCAAACCCCGCTGGCACGATGCCTGCACGCCCCGAAAGCGCCCACATTTCCGACGAGGGATCCACGCATGGCATCGACCGACGCGAAGAGCGGCTTCCGTCTTCCCTGGAGCACCGATCGCAACGACGATCAGGACACGTCCGCCGACGAGTCGGCCGTGGACCCGACCCAGGCCCAGGACGCGGATCAGGCAGAGTCCACCGCGGTGACCGGTCCCGCCACGCCGGCCGCCGACAGCACCGCGGACACGGTTGCCGCGGCCGACGCCGCTGCATCGCCGTCGGAGGCGCCCGCCTCCGCTGCTGTCACGCCTGCTCCCTCCCCCTCGCGCAAGACGAACAAGTTCATGGCCGATCTCACCAAGGCCATGCAGACCGCCGCAGAAGCCGCCCGCGCCGACTCCCTCGAGCGCTTCTCGGCCGATGCGAAGGCGCATATCGAAGGCATCCATACCAGCACCGCCGACGAGGCGACCGACCTGCGCAAGAAGGCCGACGAGGACGTCTCGAAGATCCGCGAATGGTCGAAGGCCGAGATCGCCCGGATCCGCGAGGAGACCGACGAGCGCATCGCGCACCGCAAGGAAGTCCTCGAGCGCGAGATCGAGGCGCATGCCGCGCAGATCGAGGCCCGCATCGAGCGCGTCCAGTCGCGCGTGACCTCCTTCGAGGCCGAGATGGCCGCGTTCTTCGAGCGCCTGCTCGCCGAGGAGGACCCGACTCGCTTCGCGGCGATGGCAGAGACGATGCCGGAGCCGCCGGCGTTCGATACCGACGAGGTCGCGACGGCATCCTGGTCGCCCGCTGAGTCTCCGGCTACGTCAACAGCTGCGATCGACGAGGCCGCGGCACCGGTCCTCGACCCGTGGCTGACCGAGCCGCAGGCCGTCGCCGAGCCGGTGGCCGAGGGCACCGAGCCCGTCGCGGAGACCATCGACGCGGTCGAGCCTGAGGCCGGATCCGTCGCCGACCCGTCCGCCTGGGAAGCGAGCGCAGAGGCCCCGACCGTCCAGGAGCCCGTCGACGACGAGGCCACCGGCGGATCGCCGGCTGTCGATGCCTGGGCCACCCAGCCCGCGGCCGCGCAGGCGGACGAGCTCGCGACCGACACTCCAGCCGACAACGGCGACCTCTTCGGCATCGCCGCGGACGAGCCGACGGCCGAAAGCGATCCGCGCCTATCGGCGCTCGGCATCGCCCAGGACTTCGCCACCGCGGAGGCCGAGGCCGCCGACTTCACCGCTGAGGCGCCCGCGGAGGACCCGGAGATCCCGACGATCGCCGAGGACGCCCTCGCGGCCCGTCTTGCCGGGCTGGTCGCTGAAGAGCCCGCCCCGCCGAGCGACGTCGCGTCGACCCGCGTCATCGTGACCGGTCTCGTCAGCGTCGCGAGCATCGCCGGCTTCAAGCGCAACCTCGCGCGAGTCAGTGGCGTCCGCACGGTCGGCGTCTCGTCCGGCCCCGACGGGGAGTTCGTCTTCGCGGTCAGCCACGACGCTGGTCTCGACCTGACCGATGGCATCGCGACCCTGCCGGGCTTCGGTGCACGTGTCACCAACGAGGCTCCGGGCGAACTGACCGTCGCCGCGCGCGACCCCGAATCGGAGGGCTGACACCTTGGCCCGTCCGGCCATCGCCGTCGCTCTCCCGCCCAGCGAAGCGGCTCCGGTCTCAGCCGAGCTCCGCGCCGCCGGCTTCACGGTCGCGACCGTCAACCACCCCGACGAGCTCGAGGCGCTCCTTGCCACCCGCCGCGACGTCGCCGTCGCGATCCTCGATGGCGAGACGGACCTCGACCAGTCGCTCGAGTACTACACGCTCTTGCGCGAGAACGGGCGGCAGATCCCGGCGCTGATGGTCCTGTCCGAGCGCGCGCTCGGCCGGCTCGAGAACCGCGGCGGCGAGGTCGAGGACGAGTACTTCACTCGACCGTACTCCGCCGAGTCCCTGCGGTGGCGCGTCGAGGCGATGTGCATCCGCAGTCAGACCGTCGATGACGGTTCCGGTCCGATCCTCCAGGGCGGTCCGATCGAGACCGACGGCTGGTCGTCACGCGCCACGATCATCGTGGTCTTCAACCCGAAGGGTGGCGTCGGCAAGACGACGATCGCGACGAACCTCGCCTCGGTCCTCCAGACCCGCCGCGGGCACAACGTCCTGCTGATCGACGCCGATACCGTCACCGGGCACGTCGCGACCTCGCTCGGCATCGACGGCGTCCGAACGCTCGCGGACAGCTGGCGCGACCTGGAGGAAGGCGGCCCTCGCGAAGGGATCGCCGACATCGCGTCCGCCCATCCGTCCGGGATGCGAGTGGCGACGCTCACGACGTCGCCGATGGACACCGAGATCCTCGAACCGGAGCGGGTGTCGCAGGCGATCCAGGCGGCGCGTCGTGGCTTCGATTTCGTCGTCGTCGACCTGCACCCCTCGTACAGCCGGCTCAACCTCGAGGTCTTCGCGATCGCTGATCGGATCCTCGTCCCGGTCACCCCTGACGTCCCGGCGATCCGGGCAGCGGTGCAGATGACCGACTACGCGACCGAGCTCGGCGTCCGCGATCGACTCGCGCTCGTGGTCAATCGCGCGAACAGCGGTGTCGCCGTCGGGGACCTGGAGCGCACCGTCGGGATGCCCTCGATCGCGCTGATCCGGTCTGGCGGTCTGCTGTTCGTCCGTGCGGCGAACGAGGGTCGGACGGTGATCGAGATGTTCCCGAAGGAACGGATCACCGATGACTTCGACGCTCTTGCCGATCGCGTGCTCGGTACGCCGAGCGCTCCCCCGCCGGTCAAGGTGCCGTTCGCGCTCTTCAACCGCGCCAAGACGATCGCCCGCGCCTGACGGAGTGCCCGGGGCGGACGGACCGCCCACCCGAGCGCTCGCGGTCGTTACCGGGTGCGGTCCTGCCAGCTCACCCCGCCCAGCGGCGCGCCGGGCAACTTCTGGTGCCGCTCGCCGGTGCGCCGGTCGACCTGCTCGATCCCGCGCAGATAGAACCGGTTGACCAGGATCGCATCCATCTCCGGCCCGACGGGTCGGCCCTCGTAGTACGCCGTCGCATCGACGACCGGCACGAACATCTCCGTCGCGCGATCCAGTAGCCGCTCGGGCTCCGATCCCGGGTGGAGGAACACCGTCCCGACCACGCGGAACGGCGGCACCTCGAGCGCGACGTCGTAGGACACCTTGTGGACCCGATGCGCAGTCCGCTCCTCGTCGTTGAGCGGCGGGAGCGACACCTCGCCGGCCAGCACGATGATCAGGTCATACGGATCGACCGCCTTGAGGCCAGGCGCCGGCGCGAGCGGCTCCGAGCCATCGACCGGCGCCCACTGCACGTCGGCGATCGTCACAGACTCGCGCTTGTTGAGCGCGTCGGACAGGCGGCCGTCGATCTGCATATTGCCGACGATCCGCCATTCCTCCGTCAGCCCGTCGAACGGGATGCCACGGCTCGGTCGTCCCCCCTGGGCTGCTGACGCCTTCGATGGCGGCGTGCCGTCGGTCTTCTTGCGCTTGAGGAAGTCGAAGGGCACGCGTCAGTCCTCGGCCTTCCAGCTCTCGGACCGGATCGTCTCGACGACGGCGGCGTCGGCGAGGGTCGTGGTGTCCCCCAGCTTGTTGCCCTGCGCGATGTCGCGCAGGAGCCGGCGCATGATCTTGCCCGACCGGGTCTTCGGCAGGTCCGGGGTGAACATCAGGGACTTGGGCTTGGCGATCGGGCTGATCTTCGTGGCGACGTGCTTGCGAAGCTCCTCGCCCAACTCGGGTGTCGGTTCGTGCCCGAGCCGGAGGATCACGAAGGCGTTGATCGCCTCGCCGGTGATCGGGTCTGGGGCACCGACGACCGCGGCCTCGGCGACGGCCGGATGCGATACCAGCGCGCTCTCGATCTCGGTCGTCGAGAGGCGGTGACCCGAGACGTTCATCACGTCATCGACGCGACCGAGCAACCAGAAGTAGCCGTCGTCGTCGCGCTTGGCGCCGTCCCCCGCGAAATACATGCCTGGGAACCGGCTCCAGTACGTCTCCTTGTAACGCTCGGGGTCGCCGTAGATGCCGCGAAGCATCCCCGGCCATGGCCGTTTCAGGACGAGGTAGCCACCGCCGCCGAACGGGACGCTGTTGCCGTCGCCATCGACGACGTCGGCCTCGATGCCCGGGAACGGGAACGTGGCACTCCCCGGTTTCGTGGTCGTCACGCCGGGGAGCGGCGAGATGAGGATCTGACCGGTCTCGGTCTGCCACCACGTATCGACGATGGGCCTCTTCCCGCCACCGATGTTCTCGTGGTACCACAGCCACGCTTCGGGGTTGATCGGCTCGCCGACGCTGCCGAGCACGCGCAGCGAGGACAGGTCGTGCTTGGCGGGATACTGCTCGCCCTGCTTCATGAAGGCACGGATCGCCGTCGGCGCGCAGTACAGGATGTTGACCTTGTACTCCTCGATGATCGACCACCAGCGGTCCCACGCAGGGGTGTCCGGCGAGCCCTCGTACAGGACGCTCGTCGTCCCGTTCGCGAGCGGCCCGTAGACGATGTAGCTGTGGCCGGTGACCCAGCCGATGTCGGCGGCGCACCAGTACACGTCGTCGGGCTTGACGTCGAAGATCATCTCGTGGGTGTAGCTCGTGCCCAGGAGATAGCCCGCGGTGGTGTGCATGATCCCCTTGGGCTTCGCGGTCGTCCCCGACGTGTAGAGCAGATAGAGCATGTGCTCCGAGTCGAGCGGGACCGGTGGGCAGTCCGCGTCCTGCTTGTCGACGAGGTCGTGCCACCAGACGTCCCGTCCCTCGACGACCGTCGTGTCCGGCGCGTCGTCGCCGAGGCGACGCACCATCAGGACGTGCTCGACGGTCGGGCTGCTGGCCACGGCATCGTCGACCGCCGCCTTCAGCGGCATCGCCTTTCCGCGTCGATAGCTGCCGTCCGCGGTGATGACGAGCTTGGCCTCGGCATCGTTGATCCGGCCGCTGAGCGCCTCGGCGGAGAAACCCGCAAAGACGACGGTATGGGGAGCGCCGATGCGCGCACACGCCAGCATGGCGATCGGAAGCTCGGGGATCATCGGCATGTAGATCGCAACGCGATCCCCGGTCTCGACGCCGAGCTCCTTGAGCGCATTGGCGGCCTTCTGGACCTCCCGGTGGAGGTCGGCATAGGTGATCGTTCGGGTCTCGCCCGGTTCGGCGATCCAGTGGTACGCGACCTTGTCGCCGAGGCCGTTCTTCACGTGCCGGTCGACGCAGTTGTACGCGATGTTGAGCTTGCCGCCGATGAACCACTTGGCGAACGGCAGATCCCATTCGAGCGTCGTGGTGAAGGGCTCGTCCCAGTCGAGCCGCTCGCGCGCCAGACGGGCCCAGAACTCGACGGGGTCACCCTCGGCCTCGGCGTACAGGTCGGCCTTGGCGTTGGCCTGCGCGGCGAAGGCGGGATCGGGCGGGAACGTTCGGTCCTCGGCGAGGAGATTCTCGATCGCGGCGGTCGAGGTCGGCGACTGGTCGAGGCTCACGGATCCACTCCTCCGGACTCGTAGGCTGGCCCGGTCATCCTACCGTGTCAGTCGCTTACCCCGACGCCGCCACCCG
>DATHTG010000253.1:0-3084 GCA_035463515.1 Candidatus Limnocylindrales bacterium | reverse complement strand
GATCGCCCGGCGAATCTCGCCCTCGGTCGGCTCGGGGTTGTTGTCGAGCAGGTGCTTGGCGCTCATCAGCATGCCGGGAGTGCAGTAGCCGCACTGGAGGGCGTGAAACGAGCTGAACGCCTGTTGGAGCGGGTGCAGCTCGCCGTCTGTCCCGAGGCCTTCGACGGTCTCCACGTTCGCGCCGTCGGCCTGGACCGCGAGCATCATGCAGCTCTTCACGGCCAGGCCGTCGACGATGACGGTGCAGGCCCCGCAGTTGCCCGTGTCGCACCCGACGTGCGTCCCGGTCAGGTCGAGGTCGTCGCGCAGGAAGTGGACGAGCAGACGCCGCGCCTCGACGTCTCGCTCGTGGCGTTCACCGTTGACGTCGACCGAGATCCTCAAGCCGCGAACCGGTTCGGTCACGCGGATGCCTCCGATAAGGCCCGGAGCGCCACGACCTCGGCCAGATGCCGGCGGTAGTCGGCCGATGCGTGAACATCGGACGGCGGATCGAGCTCGGCAGCTTGGACGGCTCCCCGCACCGACACTTCGTCGGCTGCGCAGGTCAACAGCGTCGGGACGGCGGCCACGCATCCGAGCGCGATTCTTGCCTGTCCCTCCAGCACGGTGGTGGCGGCGTTCACGATGCACGTGCCGTCCTTGCCGATCGTCACGGACGCGAAGCCGTCGCGTGCGCCGGCGGTGGCGGGGACCGTGACCTTCGTGAGCAGCTGGCCGGGCTGGACAGCGGTCGCGTAGACGCCGAGGAAGAAGTCGTCGGCGGGGACGGTCCGCTCGCCCTCCGCTCCTTCGATCGTCATCGTCGCGCCGAGCGTGACCATCAGCGGTGGGAGGTGGTTCGTCGGGTCGTTCGAGCAGATGTTCCCGCCGACCGTGCCTCGGTTGCGGACCTGGACGTCGGCGATCTGCGAGGCGACCTCGGCGACGATCGGCCGCGTCTCGGCGACCTCCGCGGAACGGATCAACTGGGCCAGGGTGGCCATCGCGCCGAGCTCGAGGCTGCCGTCGGATGCACGCGAGATCGTCCGCAGCTCGTGCAGTCCGTCGAGGTCGACGAGCACGTCCGGCGCCGCGGCGCGGGCCTTCATCACGTTCGTCAGGGTCTGCCCGCCGGCGAGCGGCCTCGCTCCGTCGTGCGCCCCGAGGAGCCGGACGGCCTCGGCGACCGAGGACGGGCGTGCGTATTCGACCGGCGCCAGGAGCATCGAGGTGATTCAAGGCATCGGACGGTGATGTTGTCAAGCGGCTACTGGCGTCACCGAGCGTGGCTCCTGGCGGGTCGGCCCTGGCGATCTTGCGCCTCGAGGGCCTGCACCGCCTGGGCCCGGGCTGGGCGGCGCTCCTCTGCGGCAGATCGCTGTTCTGCTGCTGCTGCGCGACACGGCGACGGGCTGGGATCCCCGGACCGTGGCGAGTCAGTAATTCACCGCAATACGTTCAGTCGAGCCCCCGATGAGTCGGGCGGTCGTTGCCCGAAGATCGCGTCACCCGCTCGCAGGAGCCGACACATGGGCCGGATCAAGCAGGCCACCCACTTCGTTGGACACTTCTTTGAGATGTGCGCCCCGATGTGCATCGGCTTCGTGGTCGGCGATCTCGTCTACCTCTTGCTCGCCGGCGCCGTGGGCTACGCCGAGCCGTTCAGGGAGTTGCCGGAGCTCTCGGTGCTCGTCGTCACGTTCTCGATGACCGCGCCGATGACGGCGTGGATGCGGTTTCGCGGCATGCCCGCCCGCGCGACCGCGGAGATGTCGCTGGCGATGCCCGTGCTTGCACTCTTCCTGCTCGTTCTCGGCTGGATCGCGGTTCTCCCTCGGAGCGAGCTGGCGCTCCTCGTGCACGGACTGATGATGCCCGCGATGCTCGTCCCGATGCTGTTCCGCCTCGACCTGTATACCGGCCGCGTCGGGCACGGGTTGCACGAACACGGGTTGCGCGCCCCGGAGTCGGCCACCCACTGACCGTCGCCTCGACGCGCGCCGCGCAAACTCGTAACCGGTGACCTCGACGGTGACGGTCGTCCGCCGGGATCGGTGCTGGCACCCATTCCCCCGGCGCCCGAACCGTGGCAGGCTTCGCGTGTGATCCGTTTCGCCTTGGGAAGCCTGGCCGCCCGCAAGCTGCGGACCGCGCTGACCGCGCTCGCGATCGTGCTCGGGGTCGCGATGATGAGCGGCGCGTACGTCCTCACCGACACGATCGACAGGGCGTTCAACGCGATCTTCGTCGGCTCGTACGCGGGCACGGACGTCGTCGTCACCGGCCAGGATCCCGGGTTCAGCGTCGAAGGTGAGGCGGCGCAGCCGCCGCCGATCCCTGAGGCGACGCTCGAGCGCGTTCGCGCAATCGAGGGCGTCGAGCTCGCCACCGGGGGCGTCCAGGACTTCCAGACGAGGCTGCTCGGCTCGGACGGGGAGCCGATCAACGGCGGCGGCGGGTTCCCGACCTTGACGTTCGGCGTCGCCACCGAGCCCGAGTACTCGCGCTTCAACCCGCTCAACCTCGTCGAGGGGCGCTGGCCGAACGGCAACGACGAAATCGCCGTCGACGAAGGTCTCGCCGACGACGAGGAGCTCGCGCTCGGCGACACGATCGGCGTCGCAGCGCTCGGCCCCGCGGAGGACTACGAGATCGTCGGCATCGTCCGGTACGGCGAGCTCAGCTCGCTCGGCGGCGCGACCCTTGCGATCTTCGACGTCCCCACCGCCCAGGCGCTCCTCGACAAGGACGGCCGCCTCGACGGGGTCCAGATCGCAGCCGTCGACGACACGACACCGGACGACCTCGTGCAGCGGATCGCCGCCGAGCTCGGGCCGGGCTACACCGTTCGCACAGGGGTCGAGCAGGCGGACGAGGAGTCCGGCGAGATCGCAACGTTCACGACCATCATCCGCTACTTCCTCCTCTCGTTCGCCGGAATCGCCCTCTTCGTCGGCGCCTTCGTCATCTTCAACACGCTGTCGATCACCGTCGCGCAGCGCATGCGCGAGTTCGCCACGCTGCGGACGCTCGGCGCATCGCGACGGCAGGTCTTGCGAACAGTGATTCTCGAGGCGCTCGTGATCGGAATCAGCGCGTCGA
>DATHTG010000252.1:0-5983 GCA_035463515.1 Candidatus Limnocylindrales bacterium | reverse complement strand
CGGCGGGCCCGCGGGATGCCCGAACCGGCACTCGAGGCGGACCTCCGCCATCGTTGGCACCGGCTGCGGGCACGCCTTGCCAAGGCCCCAGTCGAGGAAGGTCAGTCCCGGTCGACGGCGGCTCGTACCGGGCCGGCGAGTGCCTCCAGCGTCGCCTGGTCGTAGGGCGCCGGCAGATCGAACATCACCGCGCTCGCGCCGGCATCCCGATATCGGCGGAGCTGAGCAGCGACCTCGTGACCTGTCGTAGCGAATGGCGACCCGGCCGCCGCGCGGCGTGCTGCATCGGCGTCCGTCGCGTGCGGTCGGAGGACCTCGGTCAACGCATCGACCGCGTCGTCCCGTGAATCGCGGATCAAGAGTGGCGGGAGGCCCACGGTGCGTTCGATGGCGGCGGGATCGCGGCCGACCGTCCGGCAGTGCTCGTCCAGGATCCCGCTTCGGCGCGCGAGCGACTCCGGCGAGTCGCCGTCGGCGTTCCAGATGTCGGCGTTCTCAGCCACGATCCGGAGGGTCCGCTTCTCGCCGCTGCCGCCGATGACCAGCGGCAGCGCCTCCTGGACGGGTGGCGGGTCGTTGCGCGCCCGGTCAACCGTGAACCAACGTCCCTTCGCCCTGACCGCCTCACCGTCGAGCAGCCCTCGGCAGATCCGTGCCGCTTCGGCGAACCGGTCGATCCGCTGCCCGAGCGGTGGGAACTCCCAGCCGAACGCCCGGTGTTCCGGCTCGAACCAACCGCCACCGAGACCCAGCGCCGCACGACCGCCGGTCGCGTGGTCCAACGCCGTCGCCATCTTCACGAGCAAGACGGGATTGCGATACGCGGCACCCGACACGAGGCAGCCCATCCGAACGCGACGGGTCACGCCGGCCCACCCGAACAGGATCGACCACCCTTCGAAGACCGGGCCGACGAGTCCTCCATCCGCCCCGTCGGTCCCGGCCGCCAGCGGCAGGAAATGGTCGTTGCTCCACAGCTCATCGAACCCGAGCCGGTCGATCTCCGCACCGATGGCCATCAGCTCGGACCAGGACACGTACTGGCCCCACACCTGGAAGCCGATCCGCAACCGGCCGTCCGCCACGTCACACCGCCCCGAGTCGGACGACCGAGCCAAGTCGCGACGACTCCTCGGCGGCCTCGAGGATGCGCAGCCCACGGATCGCGTCGAGCGGGTCGACCGGGGGCGGCGTCCCGGTGCGGACGGCGTCCCGGAACGCCAAGTAGTACCGGCGATAGTCGCCGGGCTCGGTCCGGATCGCGACCGGCTCAGCGTCGAAGGCGTGGATCCGTCCCCAGTGTTCGCGTAGGTCATCGCCGAATCCGGGCTCCGATGGCTTCCGACCGGCGAGCACACGCTCCTCCTGCGGGTCGCGCTCGTCCTTGACGTACTCGCCGGCAAGACCCCGCAGCCGGAAGCGCGGCCGCCCCCACGCGGAGATCAGCGAGGTCCAGATCCGGGACCGCTCCCCGCCGGCGTGCTCGATCGCGACGAACGCCGAATCGTCCACGGCGGTCCGTGGCCGCCGCCGGTCGAGCTGCCCGAAGACGCGGACCGCGTCGCCGAACAGCACGAGCGCCTGGTCCACGAGGTGCGCGCCCAAGTCCCGGTGCGGGCCGCCGGCTTGCTCGGCATCCTCGCGCCACGCCTCGGCGAGCTGCACGCCGATCTCGAACCGCGACTCGAGGCTGTCGATCGGCCCGAGCGTCCCCGCCTCGAGCAACGAGCGGACCGTCAGGAAGTCGCCGTCGAACCGGCGGTTGTGGTAGACGGACAGGATCCGGCCGGTCCGCTGGGCGACACCGACGAGGCTCTCGGCCGACGCGACATCGGTCGCGATCGGCTTGTCGGTGACGACGTGCCGCCCCGCTTCCAGGGCGCGTATCCCGAGTGGGACGTGGCTGGCGTTGGGCGATGCGAGGACGACGACCTCGACGTCGGGCCGGTCGAGCAGGTCCTCGAACGAATCAACGACGGTCGCATCCGGATGGTCGTTCCGGACCGCCGCCCGACGGTCCTCCCGCGTCGTGGCGACGGCCGCGATATGCAACCCGTCGACCGCGGCGATGAATGGCGCGTGGAACGAACGCCCGGCGAGGCCGTACCCACAGATGCCGACGCCGATCGAGCCGGGCGACGTCATCGGCTCGGGTCAGTGACCGAGATACCGGCTCGCGACCTCGCAGAACCGCTCAGCGACCCGGTGGGCGGCGTCGGCGTCGTCGCGCATCCGCAGCCCCCACGGCGCGAGGTTCGTGTCGAAGATGCCGACGCCGATGCTCATCGAGCGTGCGAGCAGCGCGTCGGTCTGGGGCAGCATCCCGGCTCGATACTCGACGCCCTCGTTCCCGTAGCACGCGCAATCGAACGGGCACCCGCGCCCACTCACGGTTCGCTGCTCGATGAGGTGCTCCATGTTCGCGTAGACATGCCAGCCGGACGCGGCGAGCGTGATCGAGCCGAGCTCGTCGGCGACGGCCTTGGCGATGTCCGGCGTCGGGAACGTGACGACGAGATGCGTGGCCAGGTCGCCCTCGGGGTCGACGATCGTCCGGAAGCCGAGCCCCGGTAGCCCAGAGATCGCGGATTTGACGATCCGCTTGTTCGCGCGTAGGTGGTCGCGGATCAGATCGAGCTTGCGAACCTGCGCCAACAGCACGGCCCCGGACAGCTCGGTCATCCGGAAATTGAGACCGAGGAACGGTCGCTCGGCGTACTTCGACCCGAGCCTGTTCGGCGCGTGGCCCTGGTCATGGATGGCGAAGAACCGGCTGTAGAGGTCCTCGTCGTCGGTGACGATCATCCCGCCATCGCCACAGGTGATGGTCTTGTACTCGTTGAAGCTGTAGATGCCCGCCGTCCCGATGCCGCCGACACCCTGCCCCTGGTAGGTCGCACCGAAGGCCTGGGCACAATCCTCGATCAGCGCGATCCCGTGCCGGTCGGCGATGTCCTTCAGCTCATCGAGGCGCGCCGGCGCCCCGAGCATGTGGACGACGAGGATCGCCTTGGTGCGCGGCGTGATGCGCGCCTCGACATCTGCCGGGTCGAGGTTGAACGAGTCGTCGACCTCCGCGAGGACCGGCGTGCCGCGCGCATAGACGATAGCCGAGATCGATGCGACGAACGTGAACCCCGGCACGATGACCTCGTCGCCCGGCCCGACTCCGATGCCGAGCAGCGTGATGAACAGGCCGCTCGAGCCGCCGCCGTGGAGTCCCAACCCGTAGCGGACGCCCGCGATCGACGCGATCTCCTGCTCGACCTTTCGGACCTTGGCACCGAAGTTCGGGTCGTCCGCGCTGCCGTAGCGGCTCAGGGCCCGGGTATTGAGGACCTGCATGACCTCGGCGATCTCTTCCTCGCCGATCAGCTCGACACCAGGTCCGGGCATGCCGGCCTCCCTCTTTCCTCGCCTCGGGCACGCTCCGTGCAACCGATTGCACAGCACCCTACCAGCACGATAATCTGACCGTCAACAGATCGAGCGAGATCGGCGGCGACGCCGTGGAGGAGGGTCGGGAGGACGTGTCAGATCTCCTGGAACGGGTGGCGGGCGCGCCGATCACGTGGGGCGTCGATGGTTCACCGGGTTGGGGCCACCTCATGGGCCGCGATCGCGTGCTGCGCGAGATGGTCGAGAGCGGACTGACCGCGACCGAGCTCGGCCCGGATGGATATCTTCCGACGGATCCCGTCGAGCTCGGCGAGTTCCTCGACCAGTACGGCATGAGCATCGTCGGCGGCTTCGTCCCTGCCCTCCTGTACCGACCCGACCGGATCGACGGCGTGCTCGACTACGTGGCCCGGGCATCCCGTCAGCTCGCATCGACCGGCTCCAAGGTGCTCGTCCTCGGGCCGTCGTCACACCACGACGGCTACGACACGTCGGTCGACATGTCGGACGAGGAGTGGGCGACGTTCCTCGCGAACCTTCGGCGGCTCGACCAGATCGTCACCGACGCGGGTCTGGAGACCGCGCTGCATCCACATTGGGGCATGGCGATCGAATCGGATGCCCATATCGACCGGCTGCTCGACACGTCATCGATCGGGCTGTGCCTCGACACAGGCCACGCGTACCTGGGTGGTGCCGATCCCGCGGCCATCGCCAGATCCGCGCCGGATCGCGTCCTCCACGTCCACCTGAAGGACGTCGATGCTGCCAAGGCCGAGAAGGTGAAGAGTGGCGAGACCCCGTTCCGGGAGGCCGTGATCGACGGACTGTTCGTCCCCCTTGGCGAGGGCGCGGTCGACATCGCGGGCACCGTCGCTGCGCTCGAGGACGCCGGGTTCCGCGGCTGGTACGTGCTCGAACAGGACGTTTCGCTCAAGAGCGAGCCGCCCGAGGGCGAGGGACCGAAGGCCGACGCCGTCGACAGCGTCGCGTATCTCCGAGACCTGGTGGGCGGTCGGGCGTGACCGTGATGCCCGGGGCCGAGGCGGTCGCGACGTGCGTCCTGCCCGCTCGGGCACAGCTTGGCGAGTGCCCGCTGTGGAGCGTCGCCGAGGATCGTCTGTATTGGGTCGATATCGATGGGCGCGCGGTGCACCGGTTCGATCCGGCGACCGGGACCGACGTGGCGGTCGACGTCCCGGGGCGACCCGGCTCGCTGGCCCTCACGGCCACTGCCGGGGAACTGCTCGTCGCCATGGAGGGCCGCCTCGGCTTCCTGTCGTTCGACGACGGCGCGTGGCGTGACTGGGTCCAGCTCGAACCCGACGGCAACGGCAACCGGCTCAACGACGGGCGGTGCGACCCGGCTGGTCGCTTCTGGGTCGGCTCGATGTTCGACCCGGCCGCCACGAAACGGGCGGCCGGTTCGCTCTACCGGGTCGAGCCCGACGGGACCGCGTCGGTGATCCGGACCGAGATCGGCGTTCCGAACGCGACGGCCTTCTCACCCGACGGGCGGACCATGTACTTCGCCGACACGCACCGCGACGTGGTCTGGGCGTACGACTACGACGTCGACACGGGCGAGCCGTCCGACGAGCGGGTCTTCCTCGACTTCACCGACCTGCCCGGGCATCCGGACGGCGCATGCGTCGACGAGGAGGGCGGCTTCTGGATCGCCTGCGTCTTCGGGTCCGCGGTGCTGCGGGTGACGCCCGACGGCCGGATCGATCAGCGGATCGATGTCCCCGTCCTCAAGCCGACGATGCCCGCGTTCGGCGGGCCGTCGATGTCGACGCTGTTCGTGACGACCATCGGCGGTGGCGGATCCCATGCGGTTGACCCATCACAGCCCGAGGCCGGCGGCATCTTCGCCGTCGAGACGCGTTACCGCGGGCTTCCCGAAACGCCCGTCGGCGGAGCGCCGGCGTGACCGGCACTCCCCTGCCCCGCGTCTGGTTCGAGCGACCCGTGCTGCCTTCGCTGGCGAAGTCTGTCGGGATGTCGTGCACCGTGCTCGGCCCCGGGACCGCCGATGACCGCTACGCCGGCATCGAGGACGCGATCGGGGCGGTCGTCGCCGCCTCCCCGTACGACGCGTCGGTGATGGACCGGGCACCCGGTCTTCGGGTCATCGCGCGGACCGGGATCGGCTACGACGCCGTCGACGTGGCGGCGGCCACGGAGCGTGGGATCGCGGTCTGCAACACCCCCGACGGCCCGACGATCTCCACCGCCGAGCACGCCGTGACGCTGATGTTGACGGTCGCCAAGCGGATGAAGTCGGCCGAAGCCTCGCTCACCACCGGGACGACGGCCGGCTACTACGCGCGCCATGAGGGCATCGAGCTCGCGGGCAAGGTCCTAGGCCTCATCGGCTGTGGCCGGATCGCCCGGCGAGTCGGGGCGATGGCGGCGGGTATCGGGATGCGCGTCGTGGCCTTCGATCCGTACCTCGACGCGATGCCGGACGGCATCGACCGGGCCGGGGCTCTCGACGACGTGCGGGCGATCGCCGACGTCGTGTCGGTCCCCGTGCCGCTCACCGTCGCGTCGCGTGGGATGTTCGATCCGGCACGGTTCG
>DATHTG010000251.1:0-1744 GCA_035463515.1 Candidatus Limnocylindrales bacterium | reverse complement strand
CCCAGACCTTCCGGTAGGACGTGATCGAAAAGCCCCTCGACCCCACCCGGTTGGGAATGCAGTTGTCCTTGCTGTTGTAGATGGTCGGCGGATCGGTGAAGTTCGACCGCTCCGATACCGACGTCTCGACCTTGAAGTGCTTGGTACTCCACAGCCGGACGGTGAGTACCCCCTGCGAACCTGGCGTGCTGGCGGTGAAACGCGTATCGACCAGGACGCCGTACGGCGTGTCGTTGCGGAAGGCCATGTCGAAGTTGCCCCACGACACCGTCGCTTCTTGCGCGACCGGATAACGATCGAAGTAGATGCTGTGCGGCTGGTGGTAGATGTCTTCGAGGCCGGCTCTGAACGCTGCGTGGTATGTCGTCGTGGCCACTTGCGAAACGCCGCCGCCGTAATCCTCGACGAGTACGCCGCCGTTGATCGTGCCGCCCTTGGCGAAGCCGTTCGCGGCGGTCCGTTCACCGACGAGCGCGTTGAGGCTGAACTCCTCCCCGGGCTTGAGCAGGGTGTTGTCGATTCTGGACGCGGCGAGCCCGATGTTGGTGTTGCGGTACGCCGCGTGCGGGAACCGCGTCGTGAACTCGGAGATGACCTCCTTGACGCCAAGCGCCTCGGCGTCCTCGGTGGTGAATTCGGGTTCGGCCTCGCTGTACTCGACGGTCGCCGCGCGGGCGTCACCCGTCTCGGTCAACACGGGCAGGATGGCCTCCGCCAGGGCTCCGGAACTGATGCCGACGCCGACCTCGTGCGGAATGATCGTCGGGGCGCCGTTCTCGATCCGGATCGTGGCCTCTCGCCCAGGCTGGCCTACCTCGTCGAGCACCTCGGAAGCCGCTTCTGCAAGCGCGTCCCCGTCGAGAGCAGGCTGCAGAGTACCGGACTCGTCCGCCGTGAGCGTCAGAGCAGCACTGATCATTTCGGGCTCGATGTCGATCGTGTGTTCATCGGCCGTGATGCGCACCGGTCCCGACATCGCGGGTTCGGCGAACTCGGTTACGGCCCGCTCGACCTCTGCGTCGGTGACGGCCGGTTCGATGTCTGCGACGACGGCCGCCAGCGGACCGATCGGAGTCTCGTGCGGCCCTTCTCCCCCGAAGAACGCCTGCTCGATCTGATCGGCGGTCGCGGTGACGTCCACCGCGCGCCCGAGTTCAGCCGCACTCGTGACGACCTCTCCGTCGTCGAACGCCACGCCGCCGTTCACCGGCTCGACGTCCGATTCGTCGGCGATGGTCTCGATCGCTGACTCGAGGGCCGGCCGGTCGACGGACGGAACAGGTGCGACCTCGCCCCCGCCGAACACCGCACCGACGAGTGAGAACGGATTGGCGCTTCCGCCAGGAATGGAATCGACGGTGGCCACGTAGTCGATTCCGAGCCCCGCCTGGGACGGGACGAGCGGGAAGGTCGACTCCGCGTGCTCGACCTCGACATCGATCGTCTGGTCGACGATCGCCGGTAGCTCCGCGGCCAGCTTGGCCTCGGCTTCGGCCGGCGACAGACCGCCGACCTCTACTCCTAGCACGGTCGCGTTGCGGGCCAGACTTCCGCCTGCCATGGCGTAGGCCGCGACGTAAAGCACCAGGAGGCCGACGAGCACAGCGCCGGCGATAAGCACTGGACGGCGTCGCCAGAACGAGCCCGGCGGCTCCGCAGCCCGACGACGCCGCGGCTCCGATTCCGTCGGCTGATCGACGGTAGGACGTGCGGACGCCGGCTCGTCGACGACGGGCATGCTGAC
>DATHTG010000250.1:0-3245 GCA_035463515.1 Candidatus Limnocylindrales bacterium | reverse complement strand
TCGATCGCAGGAGCCGCGCAGAGCGTCGTCCTGGTCACCTACCTGACCGCGCGGACGAACATGAGCCCCGACGCGCTGCTGGGTCGCATCGGCAGCACCGCTCGAACGCTGTCGCTGGGCCTGCAGCCGGTCGGACTGCTGGCCGGTGGCGCGCTCATCGACCTCACCGACGGCTCCACGACGATCGCGGTCATGGGCGCGATCCTGATCGGGTTGACGATCCTCTTTTCCCCGGTCCGGTCGCTCCGACGCGCGACGACCGTCCCGAGCATCCCGTCGGCGGGTTAGGCCGCCGCCCCCAGCGCGATCGGGGCGTCGGGCGCGACGTCGACGGTGACGCCGCAACCATCACACGTCACCGTGTCGAGCGTGGGGTCGACGTGGGCGTCGCCGGAGCAGAAGGAACAATCGATCGTGATCATCGGTATGGACTCCCAGGTTCGTGGTTTGGCGGGTCTCGATGTCCGGGAGTCTCGACCGGGCGTGTGACAGCTAGCGTGTCACGCCCACTGCGCCATACCGGAAACAACCGGGTAGGTGGTCGTCGACGAGCCCCACGCTCTGCATGAAGGCGTAGACGATCGTCGACCCGACGAAGCGGAATCCGCGCCGTCGTAGATCCCTTGACAGCGCGTCCGAGACCGGCGTCGACGCCGGGATGTCGTCGCTCGTCGAACCCGGCGGCAAGCGGGCCGGCGGCCCGGGCACCAGTGACGCCAGGTAGGCATCGAACGACCCGTACGCATCCGCGAGGTCGAGCACGCGGAGCGCGTTGCCGATCGTGGCCTCGATCTTCGCCCGGTTCCGGACGATGCCCGCATCGGCCATCAGCCGCTCGCGGTCGCCGTCGTCGAACGCCGCAACGACGCGCGGATCGAAGCCGCGGAACGCCGCCCGGAAGTTGTCACGCTTGTTGAGGATCGTCGACCACGACAGGCCGGCCTGGAACGACTCGAGCGCCAGCCGTTCGAACAGCTCCGTGTCGTCGCGGACCGGCACGCCCCATTCGGTGTCGTGGTACGCGACCATCCTCGTATCCGGTCGCGCCGTGTCGGCGAGGGACCACCAGCAGCGGGTCAGGCCGTCGGTCATCGCCGAAGGCTACGCTACCGCCGACATGGCCCTCCATTGCTACCTCGGCCACGGCGCATCGGGCACCTCCGCGAGCATGAAGCCGTTCGTCGATGGTCTGCGCGCCCGCGGCATCGACGCGGCGGCGATCGACCTGCCGAAGCGCAAGGCGGAGGAGGCGATCGCCGCGTTCCACAAGGTCGTGCCGGATGAAGCGGACGTGGTGGTCGGTGGCCACTCCTACGGAGGGCGGGTCGCCAGCCTCGCGGCGGCGGAACCGGGTTCGCCGTACGCGGCGCTCGTGCTGTTCTCGTTCCCGCTCCACCCGCCGGGGTCGCCCGATCGGACCGCGGCGCGCACGGCGCACTTCCCGTCGATCCGCTGTCCGGCGCTCTTCCTGTCGGGCGAGTCGGACCCGTTCGCGCGGATCGAGCTGCTGCGCGAGGCCGTGACGCAGCTCGGCGGCCCCACCCAGCTGCACACGTACCCGCGCCTTGGACACGGGCTTCTCCCGGTCCTCGACGACGCGCTCGACCGCGTCGCGGCGTTCCTCTCGGCCATGCCGCGGTGACCCGATAGGGTCATAGCCGGCTTCCGGCAGTCGACCTACCGTCGAACCGACCCCTACGCCGGCGCTACCCCAGGCGCCGTCAACGCATGCCGGCCCCTATCGACGCGTGACGTCGACCGGCAGGAAGGAAGTCCGTTGCGAGTCCCCGCCGCCCCCGGCCGTGCCGTCGCGCTCGTCGCCGCCTTGTTCATCACCGCCCTCGTCGTCATGGCACCGCCCGCGGCATCGGCGGCCGGTACTGCGCCCCTTGGCCTGACGCGGTTCAAGGCTGCCGTCGGCAGCGTGGAATCCGGCGGGCGCTACGACGCCCGCAATCCGCGGACCGGTGCCTATGGGAAGTACCAGATCCTGCCGGCGAACTGGCCGAGCTGGGCACGGCGGTACATCGGGAGCGCCTCTGCCCGGCAGACGCCACGCAACCAGGAGCGGGTCGCGTCCGGGAAGATGACGTCGCTCTATCGCTGGCTCGGGACGTGGCGGCGGGTCGCGTACTGGTGGCTCACCGGATCGGACCGGCGCTCCGGCTGGTCACCGGCGGCCCGGCTGTACGTCACCAAGGTGATGGCCCGCTTCGGCCACGGCGCGAAGCCGTCGTCCGCCATGCGCCTCGTCGCCGACCGCTCTGCGGCGATCGACTACGACGGCCGCTGGCAGACCGCGCGGCATCGCGGGTATCGCGGTGGGACCGTCCGGTACGCGACCGGTCGTGGCGCGACCGCGACGATGACCTTCACGGGCCGCGGCGTGACCTGGTACGGCCCGACGGGCCCCACGCGCGGCAAGGCCAAGGTGTACGTCGACGGCCGCCTCGTGACGACCGTCGATCTGCGCCGCTCCGGGTTCCACGCCCGGGCGGCGGTCTTCTCGAAGCGCTGGGCGACGTCGAGGCGGCACACGATCCGGATCGTCGTCGTCGGCACGTCCGGCCGATCGATGGTCGCGATCGATGAGTTCGCGATCAGGAAGTAGGGACGGGCGGCGTCAACGCGCCGCCATCACCTCGATCTCGACGGCGTAGTCGGAGGCGAGCGCGGTGACCCCGACCGTCGCACGCGTCGGCGGGTCGGTCGGGAAGAACTCGCGGTACACGGTGTTCATCGCCGCGAAGTCGTCGAAGTCGCGCAGGTACACGGTGCACTTGACGACGTCGGCGTACGTCAGCCCGACCGCGCCGAGCAGTCGACCGACGTTCTGGAGCATCTGCCGCGTCTCGGCCTCGATGCCGCCGGGGACCGCACCGTGCGCTCCTGGCGCGTCGCCGACCTGGCCCGCCAGGAATACGAACCCGTTCGCCTCGACGACCTGCGAGAACGGGTACGGGCCTGGCTCCAGGTCTGGCCCAAGCGGGACATGCTTCGGCATCGATCGACTCCTCCGGTGACGGACCTTGCTCGCGCTGAGTGTGACGTTGCGGGAGCACGAGCGACGTCCCCGCGCGCACGCGCGCGGCGTAGCCTTCTCGTCGATGGCCGTCATCGAGGCTCGGGGACTGACGAAACGCTACGGTCGCGAGCCGACGCCCGCGCTGGCCGACCTCGACCTTGCGGTCGAGCCCGGCGAGATCTTCGGATTCCTCGGGCCGAACGGGGCGGGCAAGTCGACG
>DATHTG010000249.1:0-4048 GCA_035463515.1 Candidatus Limnocylindrales bacterium | reverse complement strand
CTCGGACTCGGACCGGTCGTTGGACCCCGCATGGGTCGGAGCGGTCCACGGCGCGACCGACCGCAGCAGCCGGACCGCGGCGCTCGTGTGGTCGACCGTTGCGGCGACCGGCTCGGGCTCGGGCTCCGGCGTCGGTGCCGGCCAGGACGGATTGGCCGTCGCAGCCGGGTCCATCACGGGAACGGGCTCCGCCTCGACAGGAGTCGACTCGGCGGTCGCCACTGGCTCTTCGACGGCAGGTGTGTCGCCGATCAGGCCCGTCTCGGAGGGCATGTCGGTCGCGATCGGCTCCGCGGCGGCCTCGGCCATCACGGGCTCGGTCGTCACGGGCTCGGCCATCACCGGCTCGGCCATCACCGGCTCGGCGGGCGCCTGTGCCGTGACCGGCTGGGCGGCCGCCTCGGGAACCTCTGCCGTCACCGGCGCGACGGCAGCCTCGGCGACCGGCGCGTCCTCGAGCGACGTCTCAGCGACCGGTGCCGACGCCTCGGAGACGGCTCCGACCTCGGCTATCGACGTCTCGGCCATCAGGGGCTCGGCTGCTGGTGCCTCGCCGGAGACCTCGGCGACTGCCGGCGCCTGGGCGACGGGCGCGGCAGGGGCATCGTCTTCTCGCTCCGCGAACAACGAGACCGCGCGGGCGCGAGCCTGGGCCCGGATCTGGTCGAGCTCGGGCGGCGCGGGCAGCGCCTCGGCCCGGGCGACGATCGACGCGGGATCGGTCGACTCCGCCAACTCCTGGAAGTAGCGGTCCAGGGTCGCGTTGTAGTCGCGCACTGCGGCGTTCACGCCATCGATCTCGGTGTCGATGATCGTGTCGTGCTGCTTCAGGTATTCCTCGAGGCTGGCACGTCGATCCTCGATCTTCCGATCGGCCTCGACGCGGATCCGCTCCTGCTCGGACGCGGCCCACTCCTCGATGTGCTGGACGTCCTCCTCGGCCAACCGCTTGAGCTCGTCCGTCTCGATCGCGGCACGCGCGCGTACCTTGTCGACGTGCGCGGCGGCGTCGTCGGACACCTTGCCGGCGATGCGCTCGCGCTCCTTCTCGGCAGTAGCGCGCATCGCGACGGCGAGCTCGGCCAGGAAGCCGGGTCGAAGTCCGGCGGCTACCCCATCGGCGTGGTCGAGCGCGGGCGGATCCGCCTGGGAAACGGCGGTCGAGTCCGTCGTCCCGCCCTCTGACGTGCCATTGAGGTGGCCTGCGTCCGGGAAGATGGAGTCGTCTCTTTGATCCATTCGTCTGCTCCGTGGGGCTGACGACCGTACTAGTCGAGAGGGGTTTTGGCAACACCCCGGGAGTGCGGGGCTGTGCGGGGTGGTGCCGGCGGGAACCGCCGAGGTGCGATGAGGTGCGGTCCGGTGCGGTGCAGCCGGGAACCGGCTTGCGGCGCCGCCCGCCGTGCCATCATCCCCGGGTGACCCTGGACCAAGCTGCCGGCAAGCCGGCCGACCCGGCCTCGCTGGTCGACATCGACGCGCTCATCGCCGCCTACTACGACCGGCGGCCCGATCCGTCCGACCCAGCGCAGCGGGTCGCCTTCGGGACCTCGGGCCACCGCGGGTCGTCGTTCCGCAACGCGTTCAACGAGGCGCACATCCTCGCGACGACCGAGGCGATCCATCGCTACCGCGTCCAGCGTGGGTACAGCGGGCCCCTGTTCCTCGGCCGCGACACGCACGCGCTGTCGGAACCCGCGACACGCACCGCGCTCAGCGTCCTCGTCGCCCACGAGGTCGACCTCCGGATCGACGACGCCGATGGGTTCACGCCGACGCCCGCGGTCTCCCACGCGATCCTGATCGCCAATCAGCCGAAGGACAGCTGGCGCCACCTCGCTGACGGCATCGTCGTCACCCCCTCTCACAACCCGCCAGACGACGGCGGGTTCAAATACAACCCGCCGAACGGAGGTCCGGCGGACACGGACGTGACGCGCTGGATCCAGGACGAGGCCAACCGGATCCTCGCGGCGGACGGCAAGGAGGGGCTCGACGGCGTGCCGCGAGCGACCGACGACGAGGTCGCAGCGGGCGTGGCGCGCTACGACTTCATGGGCCGCTACGTCGACGACCTCGCGGCGGTGATCGACATGGAGGCGATCGCCCGGTCCGCGCTGCACATCGGCGTCGACCCGATGGGTGGTGCATCCGTCGCGTACTGGGCCGCCATCCGGGACCGCTACGGCCTCGATCTCACCGTGACCAACGAGACCGTCGACCCGACGTTCGGGTTCATGACCTGCGACTGGGACGGGAAGATCCGGATGGATCCGTCATCACCGCACGCGATGGCACGCCTCGTCCAGCTCCGCGACCGGTTCGACATCGCGCTCGGCAACGACGCAGATGCGGACCGCCATGGGGTCGTCACGCCGACGCGCGGACTGCTCAACCCGAACCATTTCCTCAGCGCCGCGATCGCCTACCTCTTCGGCGGCGGCCGTGAGTGGGCGAGCGAAGTCGGCGTGGGGAAGACGCTGGTCTCGTCGTCGATGATCGACCGTGTGGTCGCCGACCTCGGCCGTCGCCTGGTGGAGGTGCCGGTCGGTTTCAAGTGGTTCGTCGACGGGCTCGTCGACGGCTCGATCGGGTTCGGCGGTGAGGAGAGTGCCGGCGCCTCGTTCCTCCGCCGCGACGGGTCGGTCTGGACGACCGACAAGGACGGCATCATCGCCGACCTGCTGGCGTGCGAGCTGACCGCCCGGCTCGGCAAGGACCCGGGCGAGGCGTACGCAGAGCTGACCGGACGGTTCGGCGACCCGGTCTACCGGCGGGTCGACACGCCCGCCTCCCCGGACCAGAAGGCGGCGCTCGCGAAGCTGACCGCGGCCGACGTGACGGCGACCGACCTCGCCGGCGATCCGATCACGTCGATCCTGACCGAGGCGCCCGGTAACGGGGCTCCGATCGGTGGGTTGAAGGTCACCACCGAGGCGGGCTGGTTCGCCGCCCGACCGTCGGGCACGGAGAACGTGGCAAAGGTCTATGCGGAGAGCTTCCGGGGCGAGGACCATCTCGAGCGGCTGCTCAGCGAGGCGCAGGCCCTCGTCGCCGAGGTCACCTCCCGCGCCTGACTGCGCTCCTTGTCATGGCCGCGTGACGTGGTCGGCGTGTCGCGTAGTGGAGAGCGCTGCGGTGGACTGCGACCGTCGTCTCGGATCGCCAGGAGGAGACGCGATGGGTGAGACCCCACGATATCGATCGGATGAGACCGAGCCGGCAGAGACCGAAGAAGAGCGTCTGGCCCAGGGACCGGCCGGCAACATCGAGCCGCCCGGCGGGATGGGCACGGCGGCCGGCGGCGGGTACGGCAGCGGCAGCGAGCGGTCAGCCGGTGGGACCGGGGACGGTGAGACCGTCGCTGGGGAGGACCCCGAGACCGACTGGCTCCGACGCGTGAACGATGGCGAGACGCCGGCGCCGACCTCCTCGAACGACTAACGCCTGAGCGCTGGAACCATGAGGGCGGCTATCGCCCGAAGAGCGGGATCCGTGCGCCGGTGATCGTCGCTGCATCATCGGAGGCGAGGAAGCGCAGCACCGCGACGATCTCGTCGGGTGACGTCCACGACGTCTTCTTGGGGTCGCTCAGGCGCACGCCCTTGAGGTCGATCGCCTTGACGACGACGAGGTTGACCGTGACCCCGGTGTTCGCCGTCTCGCGTGCAAGCGTCCGAAGCAGGGCCTCCTCCGAGCTCTTCGCGATGGCGTAGGGAGCCGACTTCGCCGTCGGTTCGGCGGCGACCGGCGCCGACACCGCCATGACCCGACCCCATCCGCGCTCGACCATGCCGGGCACGACGGCTTGCGTGACGTGGAGCGTCGTCCAGAGGTGCTGCTCGAGCATCCCGGCCACGTCAGCGGGGTCGAGCTCGGCGATCGGTGTCCCGCCGGCATAGCCACCGACGAGGTGGAGGACGACGTCGATCGGACCGAGCCGGGCCTCCGCATCGGCGAGCGCGCGCCGGGCCGACGCTCGGTCACGCAGGTCGGCGACGACAGGCGTCCATCGGCCGTCCTGCAGGCCGGCCTCCCGCGCTGCGTC
>DATHTG010000248.1:0-5737 GCA_035463515.1 Candidatus Limnocylindrales bacterium | reverse complement strand
GAGCGCCCGGACATGGGCGATGGACCCCGTGATGTCATCGGCCGCCAGCTCGCGGTCAAGCTCGATCGAGCGGGTGAAGTCGGCCACCCGCCGGTCGTTCTCCTCCGCGAACCGGCCACCCCACAGACGCATGCACCCCTCCTCGGCGTCCCGTCATGCTAGCGGCATGACCGACTCGACTCCGTGGTGGCGCGACGCCGTCGTGTACCAGATCTACATCCGCAGCTTCGCCGACGGAGATGGGGACGGCGTCGGCGACATCGCGGGCATGCGCTCACGCCTCCCCTATCTCCGCGACCTCGGCGTCGACGCGGTCTGGGTCAACCCCTGGTTCCGCTCGCCGATGGTCGACGGCGGGTACGACGTCGCCGACTACCGGGCGATCGACCCGCTCTTCGGCAGCCTGGACGACGCCCTCGGGTTCATCGAGGACGCCCAAGCGCACGGCATCAGGGTCCTCCTCGACATCGTCCCGAACCACACCTCCGACCAGCACCCATGGTTCCAGGAGGCCCTCGCCAGCGCGCCCGGGAGCCGCGCACGCGGTCGGTACATCTTTCGGGACGGCAAGGGGCCAAAGGGGGACGAGCCACCCACGGACTGGCCGAGCGTCTTCGGCGGGCCGGCGTGGACGCGCGTCGCTGAGCCTGACGGCCAGCCGGGCCAGTGGTATCTCCATCTTTTCGCACCCGAGCAGCCGGACCTCGATTGGACCGACGCGGAGGTCGCCGACGAGTTCGACGCGATCCTTCGGTTCTGGTACGAGCGCGGCGTCGATGGCTTCCGCATCGATGTCGCGCACGGGCTCGTGAAGGACCCGACATTCCCCGACCTGCGCGGCGCGTCGCCGAAGTCGCTGATCCACCCAGGCCCGTACTGGGACCAGGACGGCGTCCACGACATCTACCGGCGCTGGCGGGCGGTCGCCGACGAGTACGGCGATCGTCCGTTCGTGGCCGAGGTGTTCGTGTCATCGGCGGAGCGGCTGGCGCGCTATGTCCGGCCCGACGAGCTGCACACCGCGTTCGACTTCCGCTTCCTGCAGGCGGCGTGGGACGCATCCGCCTTGAGAACGGCGATCGACGAGAACCTGCGCAGTCTCGCGCCGATGGGCGCGCCGGCGACATGGGTCCTGTCGAACCACGATCAGACCCGGCACGTGACGCGATACGGACGGCCGCGCACCTCCGAGGTCGGCCTCGTCGCGGCGGCCGGCGAAGACCGGCCGGAACCTCCACCCTCGGACGTCGGACTGGGGAGACGTCGGGCACGGGCCGCTTTGTTGCTCATGCTCGCCTTGCCCGGGACGGCCTACCTGTATCAGGGCGAGGAGCTCGGGCTCGAGGAGGTCGAGGACATCCCCGAAGGCCTGCTGCAAGACCCGACGTGGCTGCGATCCGGGCATACCGTCCGGGGTCGCGACGGTTGTCGTGTGCCGCTGCCCTGGTCGGGGACGGCTCCGCCGTTCGGCTTCGGTCCGAGTGGAACCACGCCATGGCTGCCCCAGCCCGAGCGGTGGAGCAAGCAGACCGTCGAGGCCGAGACCGGAGACCCGGAGTCGTTCCTCGAGTTGTACCGGACCGCGCTCCGGTTGCGTCGTGAGCACCTCGGGTTCCGTGGCAGCGGGCTGGCGTGGCTGCCGTCGTCAGACGTTGTGCTCCGGTTCGACCGGCCGGGCGGCGTCGAGACGATCGTCAACCTCGGGTCGACGCCCATCGAGTTACCGGCAGGCCGGCGGATCCTGCTGAGTAGCGAGCCGCTGCCGGAGAGTGGCGAGCTGCCACCCGATACGGCGGTCTGGCTCGGCTAGGTCGCCGGACTCGGGGGCGGGGTCGGGCTTGACGCGACGCGTGTGCGGGCGTCGCGCGGGAACACCATCCAGCCCATCGCTGCCGCCACCACGGCCAGCACGGTCCCCAGGCCGAACACCGCACCGTGGCCGATGCCTTCGTAGAGCTGGCCTCCCACGACGTTCGCGATGATCGCGCCGAACCCGAACCCGAACGTCTGGTAGAGCGACTGGCCGGTCGCCTGGAGCTCGGATGGCAGGAGTCGCGCGATCGTCAGCACGACGCAGACCAGGACCCATGCGAACGCGACGCCGGTGATGAGTCGCGTGGCGATGATCACCTCCGCGGACGCCAGCACGATCCACGACGATGTGGCTGCTCCGTAGATCAGCGCACTGCCGACGAACATCCCGCGCAGCCCGATCCTCTGGGCCACTCGGGCAGCAACGAGCATGGCCGGGATCTCGGCGATGGCCGAGACGCCAGCGGACAGGGCGACATCGGACGGTGGGCTGCCCAGGTCGCCCAGGCGGAGCGGCAGGTACGTGAAGCCGCTGATGATCGTGATGTTGATGAGCATGACCGCGAGGAGCACGAGGCCGAGGCGAGGCGCGACGCGGAGCGCGACGCCCGCGGAACCCAGCGACGGTCGAGGGCGCGATGACGGGGTCTGCCGCTCCGCCGTTCGACCCAGCTCCGCGCGCCCGATGTCGGGCACGGCTCCGGCGGCGACGGCGATCGCCACCGCGAAGACCACGGCCAGGACGTAGGCCGCCGCGAACCCCGCAGAGTCGTACAGGAAGCCGGCCGCGATCGACGAGACCGCGAACGACAGGCTCGTCAAGAGACGGACCCTGGCGTAGCTCCGGCGGTCCACGAGGTTCACGGTCAGCGCGTCCGCGAGGGGCTGCCACGACGACTCGAACACCCAGTACGCCATGAACAGCAACGCGATGACGATCGGCGGCCACGGGCCGAGGAGCGCACCGACCGCCGCGCCACCCGCGATCGCGCACAGCTGGAGCGTCCGCGACCGGCCGAGCTTGACGTCGGCGATGTGCCCCCAAGCGGGCACGGCAAGCGTGAACCCGACAGCACCAACGGATGCGACGATCCCGATCTCGGCCGGGCTGAAGCCACGTGACGCGAGGATCACCGGGATGAACGGGTAGAAGACGCCCAGCGCGACGCCCAGGGCGAGAACGACCAGACGCAGCGGGAGCACGGGCGCAGGATACCGGCCTTGGCATATGGCAGTAGGCCAATAGCCGGAAGGAGGATGGGCGACACTTGGCGGGTGACGGAGTCGACCGACCTCGCGCTCAGGACCGCAGGGCTCGGACGTGCGTTCGGTGCCCGATGGGCGGTGCGCGCCATCTCGTTCGAGGTGCAGCGGGGCGAGGTCGTCGGCCTGCTCGGCCCCAACGGCGCGGGCAAGACGACGACGGTCCGGATGCTGACCGCGCTGATCCGGCCGACCGAGGGCACGGCGTCGGTCGATGGGTTCGACATCGTCGGCCAGCCCGAGGCGGTGCGCGGCCGCGTCGGCATCCTGACCGAGACGCCGGGGCTCTACGACAAGCTCTCGGCGGCAGCGAACCTCGAGTTCTTCGGGCGCCTCTACGGGCTTGACGCCGGACTTCGCGCGGAGCGGATCGAGCATTACCTGCGTCTCTTCTCGTTGTGGGACCGGCGCGACGATGTCGCCGGCACGTTCAGCAAGGGGATGAAGCAGAAGCTCGCGATCGCGCGGGCCTTGCTCCACGACCCGTCCGTCGTGTTCCTGGACGAGCCGACAGCGGCCCTTGATCCCGAGGCGGCGTTCATCGTCCGCGAGGCGATCGAGACGCTCCGTCGGGCTGGACGCACGATCGTCCTCGCGACCCACAACCTCGACGAGGCCGACCGGCTGTGCGACCGGATCGCGTTCATCCGCGGCGGGCTCCTTCGGATCGATTCGCCGGCCGCCCTCCGTGGCGCGCTCGGCGAGCGTGGCCTGGCCGTCCGGTTCCGCGACGGAGTCGCCTCGGACGTCGTCGCCGCCGTGCAGGCAGTCACCGGCGTTCGCGGCGCGGAGGCAGAGGACGGGGTGCTCCATATCGGGGCCGATGACCCCGAGGCGATCGCCCCGGCGGTCGTCCGAGCGCTCGTCGCCGCGGGCGCCGACATCGTCGAGCTGCGACCCGAGCGTCCATCCCTCGAGCGCATCTATTTCGAGGTCATGGGTGTCACGGCTCGGCTCGACGGCCTCGAGGACGGCGGCTGATGCGCGCCCGGATCGTCTGGACGGTGTTGCGGCGCGAGTGGTACGAGACCGTGCGGAATCGCCTGCTGATGTCGACGATCCTTGTGCCGCCGATCCTGCTGACGGTCGCGCCGATCGTGCTCGCCGGGGCCGTCGGCGAGCGCGCGCTCCCACCCGAGCTGGCGCAGCAGGTCCTCCAGCAGCGCCCGGATTGGGCGACGTTCACGCCCGGCGAGCTGGCGGGTGCGTTCGCGGTCCAGCAGTTCCTCGTGTTCTTCCTGCTGATGCCCGCCTACATCCCACTGTCGATCGCGACGTTCTCGATCATCGGGGAGAAGCAGGCGCGTTCGCTCGAACCCGTCCTCGCCGCGCCGATCCGGACGTCCGAGCTCCTCGCGGGGAAGGCGATCGCCGCGCTCGTCCCGGGCGTGCTCGCAGGCTGGGCGACGTACGTGATCTTCGTGGTCCTAGCGTCGGTCGTGTACGGCCCGGCACTGCTCGGCGTGGTGACCGACCCGTCATGGCTCGCCGGGGTCTTCCTGCTGGGTCCAGCGGTCGGGCTGTCGTCGGTCGTCGCCGGCGTGATCGTGAGCGCCCGCGTCAACGATCCGCGCGTCGCCCAGCAGATCGGTGGCGTCGTGATCGTGCCGGTCATCGGGCTCGTGTTGCTTCAGGCGACCGGGACGCTGCTCGTCGGTCCGGCAGGCTACCTGTTGCTGTCCGCCGCGGTGCTCGCCATCGCGGTCATCGGACTGCGGATCGGCGTCCGGCTGTTCGACCGAGAGGCGATCCTGACGCGCTGGCGGTGACGCAACGGAACATGGCTCGCCATGGTTCTACGTGGTGTGACCAGCGTCCGGAAACTTGACATAAGCCGGTAGGCCAAGGGCCGTATGATGCCGCGATGACGACGCCCGCGACCCGCTTCGAGTGGCTGGTCTTCCTCGCCCTCGGCTTCATGTGGGGCTCGTCCTACCTGTTCATCAAGCTGGCGGTGGACTCGTTCGGGACATTCACCCTGATCACGCTGCGACTGCTGATCGGGGCGGCGTTCCTCTGGGTGGTGCTGCGCGCCAGCCGCACACCACTCCCTCGGGATCGGCGTGTCTACGGCCACCTGATCGTGATGAGCATCGTCAACATCGCGATCCCGTTCGGGCTCATCACCTGGGCCGAGCAGTCGGTCGATAGCGCGCTCGCCGCCATCCTGAACGCGACGGTCCCGCTGTTCGTGATCGTGATCGCACCGATGTTCCTGCCCGACGAGCCGATCCGCGTGAACGGGATCCTGGGGCTGATGATCGGTTTTCTGGGGGTCGTTCTGATCGTGTCGCCTGGCCTGACTGCGGCGGCTGCGACCGTTCCCGGCCAGATCGCGCTCCTCGGGTCGTCGTTCTCGTACGCGATCGGGAACGTCTACTCGCGGCGGAACATCCAGGGGCAGCCACCGATGATCCCGGCCGTGTTCCAGGTGTCGTTCGCGTTGTTGATCGTGGCCGTGCTGGCCATCGTCATCGAACGACCGTGGGCCACCGCGACGCCGGACCTCGAGGCGTGGTTCTCGGTGGTCTGGCTCGGCATCCTCGGCTCGGGGATGGCGTACCTCGCCTACTTCCGCCTCTTGCTTACCTGGGGCGCGACACGCACGGCGCTCGTCGCGTACCTCCTCCCTGCGGTAGGCATCGTGCTGGGCTTCCTGGTC
>DATHTG010000247.1:0-2445 GCA_035463515.1 Candidatus Limnocylindrales bacterium | reverse complement strand
CGCTCGAGGACCTGGCGCCGCTCCACAATCCGCCAGCGACGGAGACGATCCGAGCGACATCGGCGGCGCTATCCGGGGCGACGCACGTCGCGACATTCGATACCGCCTTCCACGCGACGCTTCCCGAAGCCGCGCGGCGGTATCCCGTTCCGGACCAGTGGCTGACGAGATGGGGTGTCCGGCGCTACGGGTTCCACGGGCTGTCGGTCGAATGGTCGGTTCGGCGCGCTACCGAGCTGCTCGGCCGCTCCAGGGAGACGTTGCGCATCGTCGTCGCCCACCTCGGTGGCGGGAGCTCGGTCACGGCCGTCGATGGTGGTCGATCGGCGTTCACGTCGATGGGCATGACGCCGCTCGAAGGGCTGATGATGGCGACACGGTCGGGCTCGATCGATCCGGGGGCGATCATCCGTGTCCTTCGCGGCGGTCGATCGCTGGACGACGTCGCCGACGACCTCGAGCACCGATCCGGGCTGCTCGGGGTCTCGGGCCGGTCGTCCGACATGCGTGCGTTGCTCAGCGCGGAGGCTGCCGGCGACGAACGCTCGACGCTCGCGATCGAGATGTTCGTGCGCCGAGCGGCGGCTGGCATCGCCGTCGCTGCCACGGCCCTGCCGGGTCTCGATGCGATCGTCTTCACCGGCGGTATCGGCGAGAACGCTGGGCGGGTGCGCCAGCGGATCACCGAACGGTTGGCCGCGCTCGGCGTCAGGCCGGTCGCCGACGGGGAGGGTGGCGACGATCACGTCCTGGACGCAGGCCGGCCGGCGATCCTGCGCGTCCACGCTCGGGAAGATCTCGTCATCGCCGACGCCGCCGCGGAGCTGGTCCAGTGACGCATCCGACCCGGCGCGTCCGTCACACGGCCATGAAGCGTGTCCTCCCCCTTGCACTCGCGCTGACCCTCGCCGCCTGCTCGACCTCGAGCCCGCCACGTTCTGCCTCCGCGTCAGCATCGACGACACCGACGCCCACATCGTTCGCGACCGCGTCGCCCTCGGCCACGTCGACCCCGACGTCCTCACCGCCACCGACCCCGGTCACATCTCCGGCCCAGGCCGAGTCGTGTGCTGAGACGACACTGGCGTCGCTGACGGAGGCGCAGCGGATCGGGCAGCTCTTCGCTGTCGGCCTTGCCCATGACCGGTTCGATCGGGCCGCGCGAAATGGCGTCCGCCAATCCCACATCGGATCGTGGTGGTTTACCGAACAGACCGATGTCGGGGTCGACGCCATCCGTGCCGTGACAGATGCGATCCAGGCTGCCGCCAGCGATGCTGCGACCGGGGACGTGGGCTTCTTCATCGCTGCCAACCAAGAGGGCGGCCTCATCCAGGCACTGTCCGGTCCCGGCTTCGACCGGATCCCCTCCGCCGTCACGCAAGGCACATGGCCCGCGGCGAGGCTGAAGGAACGCGCCGCGCGCTGGGGACGCGAGTTGCTCGACGCCGGCGTCAACCTCGACTTCGCGCCGGTCGCCGACGTCGTCCCAAAGGGCACGGAGCAGGACAACGCCCCGATCGGGCAGCTGGAACGGGAGTACGGCTCCGACCCGAAGTCCGTCGCGCGAAGCGTCGCCGCATTCATCGACGGCATGCAGTCCGCCGGCGTCGCGACGACCGCGAAGCATTTCCCGGGCCTCGGTCGCGTCGCGGCGAACACGGATTTCGCGAGCGGTGTCGTCGACACCGTCACGACGCCCGATGACCCGTATCTCGCCCCATTCCGCGGGGCGGTCGACCACGGCGTGCCCGCCGTGATGATGTCGCTGGCGACCTACGAGAAGATCGATCCGGACCGGCTCGCCGCGTTCTCCTGGCCGACGATCGGGGGCATCCTCGAGGACGATCTCGGCTTCTCCGGGATCGTCATGTCTGACAGCCTGTCGGCCGAGGCGGTGTCATCGGTCGCCGCCGGTACGCGGGCGGTGGCGTTCCTCGCCGACGGCGGAGACATGATCGTCGTCGGCCCGGTCGATGTCGCGGTGGACATGGTCAAGGCCGTCGCTGCGCACGCGAAGGGGAGCGACTGGTTCCGCAGGCGCATCGACAACGCGGCGCTCCACGTGCTCCGTGCCAAAGACGCGGCGGGGTTGCTCCCGTGCGGCGGGTGACTTGGGATAGAGACAAGACTCGGCGACGATCACGGCCGGCCCCGCTACATCCGGACGGAGCGCGGCCTCGGCTACCGCTTCATCGGCGACTGACGGCGCGCGATCAGGCGGCGTTCATCGCGTTCGGGTCCATCGGCGTCATCAACTGGAAGTAGTTGTCGTCCGGGTCCGCGAACGTCGCGATCGACGCTTGCTCCTCCTCGTACGAATAGGGCTCCTGGATCACGATCGCCCCGGCCGCCTTCATCCGCTCGAACTCGCCCTGGACGTCGGGGGTCGCGATGTTCCAGATCAACCTCCCCGGCTGCTGATTCTTGCCGTGGACCTCGCTG
>DATHTG010000246.1:0-16896 GCA_035463515.1 Candidatus Limnocylindrales bacterium | reverse complement strand
GGAGCGCACGCGTCAGGTGCTCGAAACGGGCGCCTCGACCGTTGCCACCGCATGCCCGTTCTGCATGGTGATGATGTCCGACGGCCTCGCCGCGGTCGAGGGCGGCTCAGCGGTCGATGCGATGGACATCAGCGAGGTGCTCGCGGCTCGGCTCGCGTCGGTGCCTGAGGACCGCCGCTTGCCGGTCGTCTAGGGCCGCCGTGGGCGAGCCAGACGCCGACGTTGCCGCTCGCTGGCAAGCGCTCGTGTCGGACGTGCTGGCGGAGGGCATCGCCACGTTCGGCAACCAGGGGGGACCGCAGCGGGCGTTCGGGGCGACGTCGCTCAAGACGGACGGGAAGATCTTCGCGATGCTCGTGAAGGACCGCCTCGTGGTGAAGCTGCCGGCGGCCCGTGTGACGGCGCTGGTCGAGAGCGGGGCGGGGGAGCGCTTCGACCCGGGTCATGGGCGGATCCAGAAGGAGTGGCTCGCAGTGGCCGGGGATGACCCGGCTCGATGGCGAGAGCTGGCGACGGAATCAGAGGCCTATGTGGCGAAGAGGGACCGATGACGGACACGGGCCTCAGTGGGCTGAGCGAACACGAGCGCCAGAACCGCGACGCGTGGAATGCGGATGCGGACGACTATCAGGCGCGCCATGGCGACCAGCTCGCGGAGAGCACCGGCCTTGCCTGGGGTGTCATGCAGATCCCGGAGGCGGAGTTGCGCGTCCTGGGCGACGTCGCGGGCAAGGACGTCCTCGAGCTCGGGTGCGGGGCAGCCCAATGGTCCATCGCGCTCGCGAAGCTCGGAGCGCGCCCCGTGGGCATCGATCTGTCCGACCGTCAGCTCGAGCACGCCCGGCGGCTGCAGGTCGAGGCCGGCATCGACTTCCCGCTGATCCACGCCAGTGCCGAGAACGTGCCACTCCCCGATGCGTCCTTCGACATCGTGTTCTGCGATCACGGGGCCATGACGTTCGCCGACCCGTATCGCACGGTCCCGGAGGCGTCGCGGCTGCTTCGGCCGGGCGGGCTGTTCGCGTTCAGTCACCACACGCCCATCGAATCGATCGTGTGGCCGCTTGACTCGGATCGGGTCGGGGAACGCCTCGTCGTCGACTACTTCGGGATGCATCGGCTCGACGACGGGGAGACCTCGACCTTCCAGCTGCCGTACGGGGAGTGGATCCGGCTCTTCCGCACGAACGGATTCGCGATCGAGGATCTCATCGAGACCCGTCCGGCCGACGGCGCCACGAGCTCGTATCGCGACGCAGAGGAGCTGGCGTGGGCTCGCCGATGGCCGGCCGAGGAGATCTGGCGAGTCCGAAAGACCTGAACGCCGTGCCCGGAAACCGCGCCCCGGAGCCCTAGCCGGCGAGGCGCTTCCCACACTTGACGCAGGTCGAGTCCGTCACGAGGTTGCCCGTGCCACACGACGGGCAGCGCTTCATCCCCTCGGTGCTCACGGCGAACGGGTTGTCGCGCGACGCATCCTCGACGGCGTGGCGCTCGCGGCGGAGGATCGTCAACACGGCGAGCATGCCCACGACAGCCGAGATCACCAGAGCGATGAGCTGGGTCGTCTGATCCATACGGGCCCCTCCGGATCGACGCCGCTCCCGGTGGCGGCGCCGCGCGCCCTCGATCCCAAGCCTAGTACGCCGAGCGGCCGCGGACCAGACCCGAAGGTCCTGCGACCGGCACCTCGGGAGCGCGCGGTAGGATGCGAGCGGTGACCACCGCGAGCCGCGCCCAGGGGCCATTCCGCCTGACCGACGAGCACCAGATGCTCCGCGACGCGGTCCGCGTCCTCGCTGACGACCGGGTCGCGCCGCGTGCGGCGGAGATCGACAAGACCGGCGAGTTTCCGGAAGACATGCGCCGGCTCCTGGCCGACCACGACATCCTGGCCCTCCCGTTCCCGACGGAGCATGGTGGGCTCGGCGGGGAGCTGCTGAGCATCTGCCTCGCCGTGGAACAGCTGAGCCGGGCGTGTGCCACGACCGGGCTGATCCTCGCCGTCCAGGAGCTCGGCAGCCTGCCGATCACGCTGGCCGGTACCGACGAGCAGAAGGAACGCTGGTTCCCGGGGCTCGCCAGCGGCGAGCAGCTGATCGCCTTCGCCCTCACCGAACCGGAGGCCGGCTCGGACGCGGCGGCGGCTCGGACCACCGCCAAGCGCGACGGCGACGACTACGTCATCGATGGGTCCAAGCGGTTCATCAGCCAGGGCTCCGTCGCCGACCTGGTGGTCGTGTTCGCGGTCACGGATCCCGAGGCGCCCCGTCATCAGCGTCTGAGCGCCTTCGTCGTGGAGGTGCCGAGCGACGGGTTCGCGGTCACCCGGGTGGAGCACAAGATGGGCATCCGAGGCAGCCCCACGGCGGAGCTCGCCTTCACGGACCTCCGCGTCCCAGCGGCGAACCGACTCGGCGAGGAGGGCGAGGGCTGGTCGATCGCGATGCGCACGCTCGATCGAAGCCGGCCTGGGATCGCGGCACAGGCCGTCGGCATCGCCCAGGGCGCCCTCGAGGCGGCGACCGCGTACGCCCGCGATCGCAAGCAGTTCGGCCAGCGCATCGGCGACTTCCAGCTGGTCGGCGGGATGCTCGCCGACATGGACGCCCAGACCGAGGCGGCGCGCCAGCTCCTGTACAAGGCGTGCGTGGAGATCGATGCGGGTGCGCCGGATGCCAGTCGATGGTCGGCGATGTGTAAACTCGTCGCCGGTGACGCCGCCATGCGGGTCACGACCGATGCCGTCCAGGTCCTCGGGGGCTACGGCTACATCGATGAGTTCCCGGTCGAGCGGATGATGCGCGACGCGAAGATCACCCAGCTCTACGAGGGGACCCAGCAGATCCAACGGCTCGTCATCGCGCGCACGCTGCTCGGCAAGGCCGACTGACTGGCGCGCCCGCCCAAGGAGGTCCGAGTCCGCTCGTGCGCATCGTCGTCCTCACGAAACCCGTCCCGGATCCGGCCTCGGGCGGCGAACGCCTCCTCCCCGACGGGCGGCTCGACCGAGCGAACAGCCCGGCCGTGGTCAACGGCAACGACGAGTACGTGCTGGAGAAGGCGCTCAAGCTGATCGAGGCGGCCGGTGAGGGCGAGGTCATCCTGCTCACGATGGCGCCCGAGAGTGCACCCGAGACCATGCGCAAGGCGCTCGCCATGGGTGCCACGCGCGGCGTCCTCGTGACCGATCCTGCGATCGCCGGGTCCGACGCGGTCGCGACGACGCGCATCCTCGCCGCGGCGCTCAAGACGCTCGACTTCGACCTCGTGTTCGCTGGTGTGGACACCTCCGACGGCACCGCCGGCGTCGTCGCCCCGGGCGTCGCCGCACTGACCGGGCTGCCGTACCTGTCCTACGCCGCGTCGGTCGACCCTGACGAGGCGGCCCGGAAGGTCCGGGTCAAGCGGATCACGGCCGATGGCTACGAGGTCCTCGAAGCGCCGATGCCCGCGCTCATCTCCGGGACGCAGGCGCTCGGGGAGCCGCGCTACCCGTCGCTGAAGGGCATCATGGCGGCGCGCTCGAAGGAGATCACGACGATGTCGCTGACCGATCTCGGGATCGACGGCACGAGCGTCGGGCTCGATGGCGCGACCACCAAGGTCGTCGACTCGCGACCCCCGGAGGCACGTGGCGCGACGAAGGTCGTTCGCGACGCACCGGACGAGGCGGCACGCCAGATCGTCGCCCTGCTCGCCGAGCGGCGGATCATCTGATGGCCGGCATCTGGGTCCACGGGGAGTCAGCCGCCGATGGTTCGCTCACGAAGCTGAGCACCGAGGTCGCCACGCTCGCGCGATCCGTCGCGGAGCAGCTGGGTGGCGCGGAGGTCACGGGCGTCGTGATCGGGTCGGATCCGGCCGCCGCGGCTGAAGAGCTCGCCACGTTCGTGCCGAAGGTCCTGACGGTGAAGGAGCCGACCATCGCCGACAACGCCGCGGGGATGATCGTGGCGCAACGGCTGGCAGCACTGGTCGAAGCGAACGACCCAGACATCGTGATGACCGGCGCGGGCCCCGAGGGCCGTGACGTCGCCGGCGCACTCTCCGCGCTGACCGGCTGGGGCGTGCTCGCCAACGCGACGGCCGTTCGCGGCGACGGTGGCGGCGCGGTCGCGACCCATAGCGTGTTCGGCGGGAAGCTCATCACGGAGAGCGGACTCACGGGCAGCAAGGGCATCGTCACGGTCCGGCCCAATGCCGTGACGGCGGAGCCGGCCGGGTCGGCGGGGACGGTCGAGGAGGTCGCCGCGACCGGGGAGCTGCAGCAACCCGCCGTCCCGATCGTCGACCGCCTCGAGGCCGAGACGGCCGCCGCGAAGATCGATGACGCGCGGATCATCGTCGCCGGTGGCCGCGGCGTCGGTGGGTCCGACGGGTTCGGACTCATCCAGGAGCTGGCCGATGCGCTCGGGGGCGCGGTCGGCGCGACGCGCGCCGCCGTCGATTCTGGGTGGATCCCCTATAGCCAGCAGATCGGTCAGACCGGCAAGATCGTCAAGCCGCAGCTCTATCTCGCGATGGGCATCAGCGGCGCGATCCAGCACAAGGTCGGCATGCAGACCGCATCGACGATCATCGCCGTCAACCGCGACCCAGACGCGCCCATCGCCGACTTCGCCGACATGATCGTCATCGGCGATCTGGTCGAGGTCGGCAACGCGTTGCTCGCCGAGCTGCGAGCTCGCTCAGGCTGAGGAGAACGGGCCAGATGAGCCTGCTCGAGCTCACGGTCCTGCTGCCGGTCGCGGCCTTCGTCGCCCTGGCCCTTGGCGTCTTCACCGTCCTGCGGCGAGCCGGCCGCATCGTGGCGCGGACCCGCGAGATGGAGCATTTCCGGTCCGCGGTTCGAGACCTCACGACCCGCATCGACCAGTCGCTCGAAGGGGCGGTCGGACGCATCGACGCCGTGCGGCGCGGCCAGCTCGCGGCCGACGCCATCCCGCCGACGATCGAGGCTGCGACCGACGCCGTCGAGCGGTACACCGAGGAGGCGCGTGCGCTCAAGGGACCGTCGGCCGGAGCGGAGATCCGCGAGGCGATCGTCGAGGAGCTCGAGCGTGCCGGTCGGGCCCTCGGGATGGTCGAGCACGGGGCGAAGATCCTGGCCCAGGCCCGCCGCCGCGGGCGCGAACTCGAGGCGCAGACCGCGGTCAAGCGGGGGTACCTGAACCTCGTCCATGCCCGGGAGGCCATCGTCCGTCACGCGGCGGCGGCCGAGGAGCTCGAGATCCCGCCGCCGCAGCCGACGCCCAAGGGCTCGGCGCCGGCACCCACATCGCGTCCCTGACGGACCGCACCCCACCACACCATGTAGTGGTATGCTCGGCCCACACCACAAGTGGTAGTGGTGTCGAGCGACAGGAGAGCGATGCGCTGCCCCCAATGCGGCGACCGGGACACCCGCGTCGTCGACTCGCGCGATCTCGATGACTCGGCCACGATCCGACGTCGACGCGAATGCACGGCCTGCGCGACCCGATTCACGACCTACGAGCGGATCGAGGCTGCGCGGCTCGTCATCGTCAAGCGTGACGGGACGCGCCAGGAATTCGACCGCGAGCGGCTGGTCACCGGTCTGCGCAAGGCGCTGACGCGCCGGCCCGTGCCGGATGACGCCGCCGGGGTCGCGGCGGACCGCATCGAGGCCGAACTCCGCGCCGAAGGGATGACCGAAGTCCCCTCGTCGCGCGTCGGTGCGCTCGCGATGGAGGCGCTCCGGGGGCTCGATCAGATCGCATATATCCGGTTCGCGAGCGTGTATCAGAGCTTCGAGGACCTCGAAGACCTCAAGCGCGAGGTCGACAGCCTGTTCGCCGAGAAGGGCAACGGGCACCACATCGCGTGAGCGTCCTCTCCGATCGGGACATCCGCGCCGCGCTCGAGTCGGGTGCCGTCCGGATCGACCCGTATGACGCGCAGGACCTGCAACCCTCCTCGGTCGACCTGCATCTCGACCGGTCCTTCCGGGTCTTTCGGAACAACCGCTATCCGTACATCGACGTCCGCTCGCCACAGCCCGACCTCACGGAGCTGCTGAGCGTCCAGGACGACGAGCCGTTCATCCTCCACCCGGGCGAGTTCGTGCTCGGGCAGACGCTGGAATGGGTCGAGCTTCCGGATGACCTCGTGGCCCGCTTAGAAGGCAAGAGCTCCTTAGGCCGCCTCGGGCTCCTCATCCACTCGACTGCCGGCTACGTCGACCCGGGATGGAAAGGCAATCTCACGCTCGAACTTAGTAACGTCGCCAACCTGCCCATCGCGCTCTACTACGGCATGCGCATCGGCCAGATCTCGTTCTTCAAGATGTCATCAGCAGTCGAGCGTCCGTATGGCTCTCCAGAGCTTCGGTCCCGATATCAGGGCCAGAAGGAACCGACCGCCTCCGCCTTCCACCGCGACTTCGACGGCGCGTCCGACGGCAAGAGCTAGAGCGTGGCGATCAACGATGCGGTCGACTGGCTGGCGGACCTCGGCGGCGGGACCCGCGTCGCGCTGATCCAGGCCGGGACGTTCCGGTCCGACGCCGGCGCGCTCTTCGGGCCCGTCCCGAAGCTGCTTTGGAACTCGCTCGTCACCGACGAGATCGACGCAGAGAACCGCCTCCTTCAGGCGCTCAACTGCCTCTTGATCGAGACGCCATCGGGCCGCGTCCTGGTCGAGACCGGTATCGGCGAGCGCCTCGACGAGAAGACGACGACCATGCGCGGGTACGAGGGTCCGGCGATCCTGCCGGCGCTCGAGACGGCGGGTTTCCTGCCGGAGTCGGTCGATTACGTCGCACTCAGCCACCTGCATTTCGACCATGCCGGCGGGCTGTTGCGAGCCGATGGGGAGAAGGCGTTCCCGCACGCGACGATCGTGGCGCAACAGGCCGAGTGGGAGATCGCGCTCGGTGACAACCCGCGGCTCGTGGCGTCCTACGTGCAGCCCGAGCTCGAGCTCGTGAAAGCGTGGGGTTCACAGGGTTCGGTCGACGGGGAGAAGGAGTTGCTGCCGGGTGTGTCGGTCATCCCGACCGGTGGCCACTCGTCGGGCCACCAGGCGATCGTGGTGAAGGGCACCGGGGACGGCGCGCGGACCCTCGTCTTCTTCGGCGACCTGTTCATGCGGCCGTGGGCCGCCAATCCACGTTGGGTCACCGCGTTCGACGATTTTCCGCTCGACTCGGTGTCGAAGAAGGCCGAGCTGTTCGCCCAGGCCGTCGACGAGGACTGGGTCATCGTCCTCTCGCACGAGAGCAAGCACCCGATCGGCCGCGTGGAGCGCGACCGCGATCGCTTCCGGTACGTGCCCTTCTAGGAGGCGGAGGGGACCGCGGCCGGCAGCATCGAATCGATCAACGCCCGCGCGCCCTGCTCATCGACTGGTCCGCTCACGATCTGCTGGATGACCCCGTCCGCGTCGAGGAACAGCTGGGTCGGCAGTGCGAAGACCTTGTACTCGCGAAGGACGTGCCCCGAGCCATCGAAGCCGATCGTGTACCGAAGGCGATAGCGGTCGGCATAGGCCTTGACGTCGGCCGCCGTCGTCTCCTGGACGCTGACCCCGACGACGGCGAGTCCCTTGTCGCGGTAGTCGTCCGCGATCGACCGCAGGATCGGCGTCTCCTGCTGGCAGGGCGGACACCACGACGCGAAGAAGTTGATCCATACGACCTTGCCGCGGAGCGCGACAAGCGTGATCGGCTTCCCGTCGAGGTCGGTCAGCTGGTAGGTCGAACCACCGCCGACGTCGATCGTGAGTTCGGGCGCCTGCTGGCCCGCCTGGAGTCCGGCGGGTGGCGCGTCGCCGATCAGGAACGGTGTGGCCAGCGGGTCGACCAGGTCGGGCGGATTCGCCGTATTGCCGAGGGGCGTCGTGACGGCCACCCCGATGATCGCCACGACCATCACCGCCAGCGCACCGACCAGGAGCTGCCGCCCGCTGAACGGGCCGATAAGGCCGTGTCGGGCACGTCGATGCGTGAAGGCCGGCCGTTCGGTCTCGGTCGTCACGTGCTCAGATCGCGGTCAGGAACTGGAAGTAGCGCGGGAGCAGACGCAGCAGGTCGAGCACCATCGCGGCGCCGATCGCGGACACGAGCAGTCCGCCGATGAGCGACACGGTCCGGCCGTGGCGGAGCAGCGGGCGCACCAGCGCCTGCGCCCGGTCGTACGCGAGCGCGATCGCGAGGAACGGGATGCCGAGCCCGAGGCAGTAGGCGATCAACAGCAGTGTCCCTTGGGCCACCGTCCCACTCGTGGCAGCCATCGTGAGGATGCCGCCCAGGATGATGCCGATGCACGGCGTCCAGCCGACGGCGAAGATCGACCCGAGGCCGAGCGACGCCAGCCACCCACCGTTCGAACCGACCAGCGCGCCGCCGAGTCGGTCGCCGAAGCTCGGTCGAGCATCGGGCCCGCCGGTGGAGAGCGCGATCGACCCGGTCGTCGTCGCGAGACTCCCCGCCGCGCCGGCATCGAGTGGTCGCCACGTCCGTTCCAGGACCGGTATCCGGAGGATGCCCGCAAGGCTCAGTCCGAGCACGATCAGGATCGCCCCGCCGACCGTCCGAAGCGCGGGCAGGATGTCGACCAGCCCAGACGCGAGGTAGGTCGCGGTCAGCCCCAGGAGTGTGAAGACACCGGTGAACCCTGCCACGAAGGCGATCGCGTGACGTACCGCCAACCAGCGGTCGGGGCGAGGCGTTTCCGCCCCGGCGACGGAGATCGCGCTGAGCTGCCCGAGGTACGCCGGAACGAGCGGCAGCACGCACGGCGAGAGGAAACTGATCAGCCCAGCAGCAAGGGCGACGAGGATCGTGAGATCGGTGCCGGACGTCATGCGGGCGTGGTCGCGGCGCTCCCGTCGAGGACGTCGCTGAGGAGTCGGCGCAGCTTGGCGGCGCTCGTCGCGAGCTCCAGGCGTCGATCGCCGAGCTCGACGACGGGGATCGCCGTGAAGTATCGCCGCTCGAGGTCTGCGTCGGACTCGATGTCGATCTCGGTCAGCGTCGGCGTCGCGAGATCCCTGTGGCGGCGCTCGTCGAGCAACGCATGCAGCAGCTCGCGGGCCTCATCGCACAGGTGGCAGTTCGTGCGGCTGTACAGGACGAGGTCGGGGAGGGGAGCGTCGGCCATCTCGTTCGTGATTGTAGGTCCGACCGCCGTGGCGCCCTGTCGGCCCGGGAACGTGCAAGCCGCCGCAGGGAGGCACGGCGGCTTGGCTGCGTTGACGACTGCGACCGGGTCCCGGTTCCCGAGCGGGAGCGGGGTACGATGTCCGCCGCGCCCCCGTAGCTCAGTGGATAGAGCGAGGCCGTCCTAAGGCCTGCGTCGGCGGTTCGAATCCGTCCGGGGGCGCCACACGATGCGGCGCTCCCTTCCGATGGCGATCGGAGATCCCACATGTCTCAGCCGCAGGTCCGGCTCGTCCCAGCGACCGTGCCGTTGTTGAACGCGCTGAATGGGGACCGGGACGTGTTCGGCGAGTCGATCGGCTCACCCGTGCCAGATGGCTGGCCTGAGTTCCCCGAAGCCATCGACTTCACCCTCCAGCACCTTCAGAACGCGGACGAAGCGGCTCGCGCATGGTCGATGCAGCTCTTCATCGACCCCGCGACCGGCCGCGTCGTCGGCTCGGGCGGCTTCGCCGCGCAGCCGGTCGACCGCACCGTCGAGATCGGCTACGAGATCGCTCCGCAGTTCCGGGGTCGCGGATTCGGGAGCGCGGCCGCCCGGGCGCTCGTCGAGCGGGCTGTCGCCAGCGGAGAGGTCGATCATGTCATCGCGCATACGCAGCCCGGTCCCAACCCGTCGACGGGCGTGCTCGTGTCCTTGGGCTTCGTCCACATCGGCGACCAAGAAGACGCGGAGGTCGGCACGATCTGGGAGTGGCGCTGGACTCGGCCGGCGCAAGAGGACGGCCCCTCCGGACTGTGATCCGAAGGGGCCGGGTTCTGAGCGGCGCTCAGGCTACTTCTTGGGCTTCTTCGACTTCGAGTCCGATCCCCGATGCTCGGCGGACTTGCCCTTCGCCTTCGTCTTGGTAGAGCCGGCCTTCTCGGTCTGACGGTCGCTCTTGGCCGTCGCCTTCTCGGCGCGCTTCGTCGCCTGCTTGTCGCTGGACGAGTCAGCGGCCGCGTCGGCCGTCGGTGCGACGGCAGCCGGGACCGCACCCAGGTTCTTGCCCTTGGTGGCGAAGAAGCTGACGCAGTCACCCTGGTTCTTGAAGCCGTTGCCGGACGTGTCGAGCATCGACTCCCAGCCACCGTTCTTGCAATCGTCCTTCACGGCGACGTCCTCGGTGACGGCGACGGCATCGATGGCCGGCCCGAATGCACCCGCGGTCGTGCTCGTGAAGGTCAGGGTCGTGTTCGCACTCGTCGCCAGGAACGTGTACGTCTTCGACGTCCAGGCCATGGTGGTCAGATCCGTCCCCGTCGTGTCATGGGTGTACAGGCCCGTGGTCCCGCCGGTGGCGCTGACCTCGAGCGTCTTCACGCTCGGAGGGCCCGCAGGGTTTCCGGACATGTGGAAGACGACCGTGTACGTGTTCCCGATCGTCGTCTCGAACGACTGACTGAGCGTTCCGGCGTTCGCTCCGCTCATGTCGATGCTCATGTCGCCGTCGGGAGCGGTCCAATACTCGCCGATCCAGTCGACGCTACCCGCGTCCACGCTCCAGCCGTCGATGCTCGTGTTCGGGGCATCGAGTTGCTGGAAGCCGGACAGGTTGTCAACATACGTGCCGTCGTCTTCGAAGCTGCCATTCGTCAGCCCGGTGAACGCCGCCGAAGCGCTGCCAACGAAGGCCATCGAGGCCGCGAAACCCACGGCAACGCCAAGGCTCGATCGTCTCTTCACGAGGACTCCTCCCTGCCGATCGGCAGTGGTGCCGGGCGGGCCCGATCTTCTCCCCCGATGCCCGTCCGCGGGACCGCGACGGTAGGCCGCCGGCTACCCGACGCTCCCAACGTACCGCCAGGAACCCGGTCGGGCATAGCCGCCTAATGGTCCGGGTGTCCATTGGACAGGACGTCCCCGATGGCCTCCTCGACGCCCGGAGACGACCCTCGATCCGGGCAGCGGATCCATGACCCGTCGGCCAACTTCCTGCTAGAGTGAGCGAGTCGGATAGGTTCTGGTAGATTTGCATAGGTTCTTGTTTGACTCGTTCGACGTCTCGCCACCCGGACTGGGTGGGCCTTACCGAAGCCAGCCGCATCCTCGGCGTGTCGGCAGCGACGATCCGGCGATGGAGTGACGCCGGCCGTCTTCGCGCGTTCACCACGCCCGGCGGCCATCGACGCTTCTCGCGCTCGAGTCTTCAGCGGCTCCTTCCGGCCGATCGGGCGCGCCGACCGGCCCTCGGGAACACCGCCTTGACGACGACGCGCATCGCCCGGACCTACCGCCGCCTCGCACGCGACCTCGCGCCCGAGTTGGCTTGGGTGCTGGCCCTGACCGACGAACAGCGGCTGTTGTTCCGCGAGCGCGGTCACCTCCTCGCTGCGAGCCTGTTGCGGTACCTCGATGCGGCCGAGGCGGAGGCACCACAGCACCTCGGCGACGCGACCCGCTCAGCGACCGAGTACGGCAACGTCGCGCGATCGCTCGGGCTATCCCTCAGCCAGACGGTGGAGGGATTCCTACGCTTCCGCGCCCCGTTCCATCGGGAGCTGGCCACCGCGGCACGACGCCGCGGCTTCGATGCCGCGGAGACGGCTGACCTGCTTCAGACGGCCGAGGGCGCGATGGATCAGCTGCTGATCGCGACGATGACGGGCCACGGTTCGCCCGCGATCGACGACCGAGGCGGCAGTCGGTGACGCGGTCGACCATCCGGGTCGGCACGCGCGGCAGCGCACTCGCGCTGGTCCAGGCGGCGCTCGTCAGGGATGCCCTGATGGACGCCGGACATCCGTCACGGATCGTCGTGATCGAGACCGACGGGGATCGCCGAGCTCCCGATACCGCGTGGGGCGAAGGCGCATTCGTCGCCGCGATCGAACGAGCGCTCCTGGACGAAGAGGTGGATGTCGCTGTCCACAGCGCGAAGGACATCCCGACCGATGAGCCGCAGGGACTTGTGATCGCGGCATACCTGCGGCGCGCTGATGCCCGGGACGCCCTTGTGGTGCGGGCCGATGCGGCACGTGCGGTGACCATCGACGACTTGCCGGCAGGCGCGCGCGTCGGGACCGATAGCCCGCGCAGGTCCGGGTTCCTCCGGGCGAGGCGGCCCGATCTCGTGGTCCATCCGCTCCACGGGAACGTCGACACACGCATCCGACGACTCGATGGGCGCGAGACGGACGCCCTGATCCTCGCGTGTGCCGGTCTCGACCGGTTGGGTCGGTCCGACAGGATCGCGGTGCGGCTGGCAGCGGACGTCATCCCACCTGCTGCGGGCCAGGGCGCGATCGCCGTCCAGGTGCGCGCTGGGGACACGCGCCTATCGGAGACCGTCGGCGCTATCGATGACCGCGAGACCCGGCTGGCGGTCGAGGCAGAGCGCAGCTTCCTGCGGCGAATGGGTGGTGGGTGCCGCGCACCGATCGGAGCGTACGCCACGGTCGATGGTGAACGGCTCGATCTGCTTGGGGCATACCTCCGCTCGGACGCGGCTCCGTCATTCCAGCGGGCGAGCGGGCCGACCACCGATCCTGGCGCCGTCGGCCGGCGTCTCGCGGACGCGGTGGCGTCGGGGATGCCGGCGTGACGAGTCCCCGGATCCTCGTGACCCGTGCCGCGGCACAGGCAGGGCCGACGATCGCGGCGCTTCGACGCGTCGGGCTCGATCCCGTCCTGGTCCCTGCCATCGAGATCGATCCGGTACCCGCGGGCAGCGAGATCGATGCGGCCGCCCGGCTCCTCCACACCTACCGCTGGGTCGTGATCACGAGCGTGAACGGGGCACGGGCGATACTCGCTTCGGCCGAGCGGGTCGAGGCCCATCTCTCGACGCCGTCATGGGCTGCGGTCGGCGCGTCCACGGCGCTCGCGCTGCAAGAGCAGGGCATCGAGGCCGTGTTCCGGCCCACGACACCTGATGCGGAGACGCTCGCGCTTGAGCTCGACGTCGACGCCGGTGAGCGCGTCCTCGTCGTCCGAGGCGATCTCGCGGGCGATGCGCTCGCCAACAGGATCCGCGATCGCGGCGCGACCGTTGACGACGTCGTCGGCTACACGACCCGAGAAGCTCCTCCGACATCGATCCGGCTCTTGCGCGATGCGCTTGAGGGTGGCCCCGTCGCCGCTGTCGTCTTCACCAGTGGGTCGACCGTGCGCGGGTTCGTGGGCCTCGCAACGCGCGCGGCAGTCGACATCCCGGATGTCCCTGTCGTCTGCATCGGCCCGGCGACTGCCGCTACAGCCCGCGCCGCCGGATTCGTGGTCACCGCCGTCGCGCACGACCCGGATCCCGATGCGCTGGCGGGCGTCACTGCCGATGCCGTGGCGCGCATCCCTGTGATCGCACGATGACCATCGATCTCGATCAGCTGCCGATGGCTCCGGACGCCAACGGTTCGTCACCGAGCGCGACCGCGATGCGACCACGTCGGCTTCGCCGCACCTCGCCCCTGCGTGCACTCGTTCGGGAGACACGCCTGCATCCGTCGATGCTCATCGCGCCTCTGTTCGTGCAGCCCGGGCGCGGTCGACGCGATCCGATCGCGTCGATGCCGGGCCACGGACGGCTCAGCGCGGACGTCGCGGCCGACGAGGTCGCCCGACTCGCCGAGCTCGGCGTCGGTGGGGTGATCCTATTCGGCCTTCCGGCGACGAAGGACGCGGTGGGTACGGAGGCGTCGTCGGATGACGGGGTCGTCCAGGACGCCCTTCGGCGCGTCCGCTCGATGGAGCTGCCGATCGTGATGATCGCGGACACGTGCCTGTGCGAATACACCGACCACGGACACTGCGGCCCGCTTGACGCCCACGGCTCGGTCGACAACGAGGCCGCCCTCGTCCGTCTCGCCGCGACGGCTGTCAGTCAGGCACGGGCCGGTGCCGACATCGTCGCACCGAGCGCCATGATGGACGGCCAGGTCGGCACCATCCGTACGGCCCTCGATGAGGCAGGGTTCCGCGATACCGCGATCATGTCGTACGCATCGAAACAGGCGTCGGCCTTCTACGGCCCCTTCCGCGAGGCGGCCGACAGCGCACCGACGTTCGGCGACCGGCGCTCATATCAGATGGACCCTGCGAACGCGCGCGAGGCGCGCCGGGAGATGGCTCTCGACGTCGCCGAAGGCGCGGACATCCTCCTTGTCAAACCCGCGCTTCCTGGGCTCGATCTGATCGCATCCGCTCACTCCCGGTTCGATGTCCCGGTCGCTGCGTATCAGGTGTCCGGCGAGTTCGCGATGATCGCGGCCGCCGCGGAGCGGGGTTGGCTCGACGGTCGCCGGGTGATGACCGAAGCGGTGACGGCCATCGTCCGTGCAGGAGCGAGCATGGTCATCACGTACGCCGCCGCGGAACTCGCCACGTGGCTCCGGGAGGAGGGATGACGGCCGGCGAACCCGGCGAGAGGCAGACGTACATCCAGGCGCTCGCGCTCGGCGTGGACCCGGTGTGGCGGCGGCGCACCGACGAGGAGCGCCGCGATGATGGTCGTCGGTTCCTCGAGGCCGCCGCGGCGCCATCGGTGCGCACGGTCTCGTACTCGACGATCGGCCTGGAAGCAGGCGTCGACATCCTGCTGTGGCGGATGGCGCCAAGCGTCGAGGACCTCGAACGGTCGGCCGCCGTCCTTCTGAGAGCAGGGCTCGGGCGGTGGCTGACGGTCCGCCACTCGCTCCTCGGACGGGTCGGCCCGTCGCAGTACGTTCGCAAGCCGACGGCTCAGGAGAACTCGCTCTTCGAGGGCGAGCGGTCGCGCTACCTCATCGTGTACCCGTTCACCAAGAGCACGGATTGGTATCTCTTGTCGAAGGAGACCAGACAGGGAGTCATGAACGAGCACATGCGGGTGGGCCACGATTACCCGTCGATCCGGCAGGTCCTGGCCTACTCCTTCGGGCTCGATTCCCAAGACTTCGTCGTGGCCTACGAGACCGACGATCTTGTCGCGTTCGGTGACCTCGTCCGTGCGTTGCGCGGGACAGAGAGCCGGCGATCGACCGTCGACGACACGCCGATCCTGCTCGGCGTCCACCGGTCATCGGAAGAGATCCTCGCGCTGCTCGGCGCCGCCTGATGCCCGCGAACGACCGCTTCGTCGGAGCGTGCCGTCTCGAACCCGTCGACGCGACGCCTGTCTGGTTCATGCGACAGGCGGGACGATCGTTCGCCGAGTACCGCAAGCTCAGGGAGCGGTACGGGATCCTCGAACTCGCCAAGGACCCTGAGCTGTGCGCCGAAGTGACGCTGATGCCGGTTCGCGAGCTGGGCGTCGACGCCGCCGTGATGTTCGCCGACATCATGTTGCCCCTCGAGCCGATGGGCGTCGCGCTGCGGATCGAGCCCGAGGTGGGGCCGATCATCGACTCGCCGATCCGCTCGCCAGCCGACGTGTCTGCGCTCGGGACGTTCGAGCCCGGCGGAGTCGCGTTCACGCTCGACGCGATCCGCCTCGTCCGACAGGCGCTCGAGCGGCGGGTGGGCGTGATCGGATTCTCGGGCGCGCCGTTCACGCTCGCCTGCTATCTGATCGAAGGTAAGCCGTCGCGCGACTACGCGACGGCGAAGGCGTTCATGTTCCGCGAGCCCCTCGCATGGCACGACCTGATGGACCGGCTCACGACGATGGTGGTCGCATACCTCCGCGCGCAGGTCGACGCCGGCGCTGACGCCGTCCAAGTCTTCGATAGCTGGGTGGGGGGCCTTGGGCCTGCGGACTACCGCGAGTACGTCCAACCGTATGTCCGGCGCATCTTCGACAGCCTCGCCGACGTGCCGTCCATCCATTTCGGAACCGGGACAGCGGCGCTGCTCGAAGACATCGCCGCCGCGGGCGGGGACGTCATCGGCTTGGACCACCGGATCGATCTCGCCGATGGCTGGCGCCGGGTCGGGCCCTCGCGAGGCGTCCAAGGCAACCTCGACGCTGCTCGGTTGCTCGCAGGGTGGGACGCCACTCGCGCTGGTGCGCTCGCCGTCCTCGAGGCGGCTGCCGGCAGACCCGGCCACGTGTTCAACTTGGGCCACGGCGTCCTCCCGGAGACCGATACGGACGTCCTGCGTCGGCTCGTCGACTTCGTCCACGAAGAGACAGCGCGGACGCCGTCCAGAGCCGAGGTCGTGGCATGACCTGTGGCGCGCTCTTGATGACGTATGGCTCGCCGGCGTCGCTCGACCGGCAGGACATCGCGGCATACCTGGCCCGCGTCCGAGGTGGCCATGAACCGGACGATGCATTGGTCGACGAGTTCACGAGGCGCTACAACGTGATCGGTGGTTCGCCACTCATCGACATCACTCGGCAACAGGCATCCGCGCTGTCGCGCGAGCTAGGCTGGCCGGTGGAGGTCGGGATGCGGTTCTCCGACCCGTCGATCGCCCGAGGTCTGCGCACGCTCGCCGACGTCGGTGTCACGAAGGTTGCCGCGCTCATCATGTCGCCGCAGTACTCGCCGATCCTGATGGGCGGGTACGCGCGGTCGATCGATGCTGCCCGGGCGTCGATCGGGTCGACGGCGCCAGAGGTCATGGTGGTCGGACCGTGGCATCACGAACCGGCGTTCATCGACGCCATCGCCGGGCGGGTGCGAATGGCCCTCGGTCCCGATCGTGTCGGAAGGCTCGCGAGCCATGTCCTCATGACCGCGCACAGCCTCCCGAAGCGGGTGGCCGAGCAGGAACCCGGTTACCTCGACCAGCTTCGGGCCACGGCTGAGGCGATCGCGAGGAAGGCCGATCTCGCTCCGACGGGATGGACCTTCTGCTGGCAGAGCGCCGG
>DATHTG010000245.1:0-3090 GCA_035463515.1 Candidatus Limnocylindrales bacterium | reverse complement strand
GGGGCGGAGATCCCGGTGAGCCTCCTCTTCGCCGACATCCGCGGGTCGACGGGTATCGGCGAGCGCTCGACGCCCACCGAATTCCGCGCTTTCCTCGACCGCTTCTACAGGCTTTCCTCCAGGGCGGTCCTCGAGCACGATGGGATCGTCGACAAGTTCGTCGGTGACGAGGTCATCGGTCTGTTCTTCAGGGGCATCAGCGGGGCCGGACACTCGGCCGCCGCCATCGCGGCGGCCGGGGCATTGCTCGAGGCGGCCGGGCTCCCAGATGCCAGCCAGAGCGGCCCGATCCCGGTCGGCGCCGCCGTGCACACCGGAGACGCCTTCGTCGGCTCCACGGGCGCCGGCGGAACCGTCAGCGACTTCACGGCGCTGGGCGACGTGGTGAACACGACGGCTCGCCTCGCGGGCGAGGCCGCAGCTGGTGAGCTGCTCGTGTCCGTCGAGGCGGCGACGGCCGCGAACCTGGACTCGGCATCGCTGGAGCACCGGACCGTCAGCGTCCGGGGTCGCTCCGATCCTGTCGCGGTCGTCGCGCTACGGCCTTCCGCGACGCTGGCCGAAGCACCCTAACGCTCGCGACGGGGCGGCCGCCTCGGCTCAGACGCTGTTCACCCGACGACGGCGCGGAGGAACGTCACGTGCCGACCCGGCCCGTCGCCATCCCTGATCGTCACGAACTCGACCGCCGCCTCGGTGCCGTCCGGGCGGACGACGATCGCGAGGCTGTGCAGACGCCCGATGCGCTCGAGCGTCCGCCAGAGATCATCGGCATTCCCCAGCCTCGTATCGGGGCGCGTGAAGGAGCCGGCGGGTCGGCCGATGATCTCGGCCTGAGACACGCTGAACAAACGCGCCGCAGCGTCGTTCGCGTCGACGTAGGTCCCGGCTGCGTCGGTCACGACCCGGGCGGCTCCCGGGTCCTCGGTCCACTCAGCCGTCAATGTCTGTCGCCGCCAGCCGTCCCGGTACACGTAGATCACCTGGGTATTGCCGAAGCCGGCCATCTCCGAACGCATGCTGGTATGGACCTCGGGATGCAGCGGCCGGAGCCGGCTCTGCAACTCGGAAGCGGCCTGTCCCGCCGGGAGTCGCTCGAGATCGCCGAACACCTCGCGGACGCGTATGCCGAAGATGGCGTCGTCGGACGGGATCGGCACGGCCGTGATCCGCGGACGGTCGTCGAAGGCCACCTGGTACCCCGCAACGGTGCGTGACGGTGTGGGTTATTGGGAGCCCGACTCTATCGTGTGCGAAGGAACGCGGGCAAGTGACGCATGCAACTACTGAGCGCTAATGCCCCGCCTTCCCCAAGGCCGGTCACGCCTCCGTCTTCTTCTTCAGGACCTTCTGGGCCCTGCGATCGATGCGCTCGAACTCATCGTTCGTGAGGTTGCCGTCGCGAGCTTCGCCATGGTCAGCCCTTCGACTCGGGGTCGATGCTTCCCGACTCGTCGACAGCGCCGTGTTGGCTTGGAGCGCGATCACCCCGAAGTCGACGGTCCCGCTCGACGTCGCCTTGGACGTCATCGCCCTCGCGCCAGCGCGGCGATTCCCAGTCGACGTCAGCTGGCTGCGACATGTCTCGGTCGGGCGAGCGCTCGACTGGTCTCCGGGCACCGTTCTTGCCAGGCATATCGCCTCCGATCGGTCCTACGTGCTCGACATCGTGCATCAGTGCTTCCAGCCATCGCCCACCACTCGTCGCTGAGGACGGTACGAACGCCTTGCGTCACGGTCTCGGACCCTCATCGCGGCGCGTGACGGGTCCCATCCAACCGTAGGCCGAACGGCTGCATAACGCTTCCCGGTGATCGTTCGTTGTCATCGGAGGACCCCAAAGATCAGCCCGCCCACGGGAAGGCTCCGCCTATGACCCACCTCAAGGCAATCCCCTTCGCACTTGCCGCGCTCGTAGTGACGGCCGGCGCAGCCTTGGCTTTTACGGACCTGCCCGACCAGGCTCGCGCAGCCCTCGACCGCGCGTCAGAGCATGCTGACCGCGATCTGCCGGCCCGCCCCGCCACCCTTCCTGTCCCCGCCGACACCCATGCCGGGGTCGCCGCGGACACCCAGGAAGTGGCCGCTCAGGATCTGCCCGAGGCTGCCCATCACGGTGCGGCTGTTTCAGCAGCGGCCAAGCCCGCTGACCCGCCAGCCGACACCGACCACGGCAAGGACGTGTCCGACGTCGCTCGCGACGATCACGGCGCGGCGACGGCCGAAGAGCACAAGCCCGCCGCGGCTGGACCGCCTGAGGGCGCTGGCCAGCCCGAGGCTCCGGGTCCGCCCGAGTCGGTCGACATCCCCGATGCTGCGCCCGAGGATCCTGGGCCCCCGACCGATCCGGGAAAGCCTGCCTCACCAGGTCGGCCGAACTAGGGATCTCCCCTTAGAGCCACGAACCCCGCTCGTCAGCGACGGGCGGGGTTCGTCGTCTGTCCACTGGAACGAGACCAAGCACGTTCGGCGGCGTCCTGCCGGTGCCCAACGATGGTGTACGTGTCCGTCGGCCCGTACCCGCGGAGGAGCACCCGACCGCTCGGCTCCACGTGGAATCGGTCCCCGATGCTTCGCCGGGTCGCTGCGCTGACATGGACGCGGCCGGGCACACCTTGCGACTCGAGCCTGCTGGCGATATTCACCGTCTCGCCCCAGACGTCGAACGCGAGCTTCTCGTGTCCGATGACGCCGCCGATCACCGGACCCGAGTGCACGCCGACTCGAAGCTGCAAGCCGGCAGGCGGATCGATCTCGTGCGTCGCGACGTCGATCATCGCGAGCCCGAGATCGACGACGCGAGATGCATGGTCAGCGACTGGCTCGGGCAGTCCGCCCGCTGCCATATACGCGTCGCCGATCGTCTTGATCTTTTCGAGGCCCCGATCCGCGACGAGCTCGTCGAAGCGCGCGAACAGTCGATCGAGGAGCGCCACGACTTCACCCGCCGGCAGCCGCCCCGCCAACTCCGTGAAGCCGACGATGTCAGCGAAGAGCACCGTGACCGCCGGGTACTCGTCGGCGATCGTGCGTTCGCCGTCGAGCAAGCGCGACGAGATCGACGTCGGAAGCATGTTGTGTAACAGCGCA
>DATHTG010000244.1:0-2757 GCA_035463515.1 Candidatus Limnocylindrales bacterium | reverse complement strand
TCGCGATCGTACAGATGCTGCTGGCGGGCCCACAGCGTCGCACCCTCGATCTCGGGGTTCGCGAGGAGCTCCGGGTGCTTGAGGAACGCGTTGAAGACGTCGAGCCGGAAGCCGTCGACACCGCGATCGAGCCAGCCGCGGACCATCTTGAACTGGGCTTCCTCGACGGCCGGATTGCGCCAGTTCAGTTCGGGCTGCTGGACGAGGACGGTATGCATATAGAACTGCTGCCGCGGCTCGTCCCACTGCCACGCGGAGCCGCCGAACCACGACAGCCAGTTGTTCGGCGGGATCGGCGTGCCGTCCTCCTCGAAGCCGCGTGGGTCCATCCACAGGTACCAGTCGGAGAAGTCGTTATCGCGCGACAGGCGGCTGGCCTGGAACCACGCATGCTGGTCGCTCGTATGGTTCATCACCAGGTCGAGGATCACGCGGAGGCCGCGCTTGTGCGCCTCGGCGACGAACGTGTCGAATGCAGCGTCGCCTCCGAAGATGGGATCGACGGTGGTGTGGTCGCTGACGTCGTAACCGACGTCGAGGCCAGGTGAGGGGTAGATCGGCGACAGCCAGAGGGCGTCGATGCCGAGGTCGCGCAGGTAATCGAGCTTCGACGTGATCCCCGGCAAGTCGCCGACGCCGTCGCCGTCGCTGTCCGCGAAGCTGCGCGGGTAGATCTGGTAGACGATCCCGTTCTGCCACCAGTCGTGGCCGAACGTCGCACCGACGAGCGCCGACGGCTCCGTCCGCGCGATGAGGTCGCGGGTCATGACCGACAGCCTACGGCACGCGACCCTCGATATACTCGCCCGCGATGACGTCCCAGCCACCTGCCGGCCGGCCGTCGGATCGCGTTCGTCTCGGGGTCTGCGGGCTCGGAGCCGTCGCTCAAGCGGTCCATCTGCCGCTGATCGAGCGCCTCCGGGACGCCTTCGACATCTCGGCCATCGCCGACCTGTCCCCTACCCTCACCGCGGCCGTCGGCGATCGATTCCGTGTCGCGCCGGAACGGCGACATGCGACGGTCGAGGAGCTCATCGCGGGCGGCGAGATCGACGCGCTCGCGGTGCTCACATCCGGGTCCCACGCGCCGCAGGTGATCGCGGCACTTGACGCGGGTCTGCCCGTCTTCGTCGAGAAGCCGCTCGCCTACACCCTCGCGGAGATGGACGACCTGGATACCCGGCTCCATGCCGACACGACGCCCAGGCTCCAGCTGGGGTACATGAAGCTGTACGACCCAGCCGTCAGGCACGCCCTGGCGGCGGCGAAGGACGGAGGGTACGGCGCGCCGCGCGCGATCGAGGTCACCGTCCTCCACCCGAGCGGCGAGTCCCAACTCGACCATGCCCGACTGCTGCCCCCACCGTCCGACATCCCGGCCAGCGTTCGGACGTCGCTGTCCGAAGCCGGTGCGCGCCTGCAGCGCGATGCCCTCGGCGATCGGGCGGCGGGGGCCTTCGGTCGGCTGTACACCGACATCCTGCTCGGCAGCGTCGTCCACGAGCTCGCCCTCGTCCGCGCCTTCGCGGGCGACCCGACGGGGATCGACGGCCTGTGGGTCTGGCCCGACGGGGCGTGGCCGCCGTCGCTCGAGATGACCGGGAGCCTGCCCGCCGGCCGCGTCTCGATCCGGTGGCACTATCTGCCCGCCTACGCCGCGTACCGGGAGATCGTCCGCGTCGTCTACGACGCGGTGACGATCGAGCTGGAGTTCCCGTCCCCGTACCTGATGCATCGCCCGACGGTGCTGCGGATCACGTCACCGGAAGACCGCGGCCGGCACGACGAGGTGTGGACCTCGATCGACGAGGCGTTCGAGACCGAGCTGGTCGCCTTCCATGCGATGGTCGTGGATGGTCGTGCGCCCGCCGCGGGTGCCGCCGAAGGACGCGCCGACATCGTCACGTGTCAGCGCGCGATCGCGGCGCTCGCCGCGACCCGCGGCATCGAGCTGGGCGGCGAGGCCGCGCGGTGACCGACCGCGCCGTGATCCATCTCGTCCCGCATACCCATTGGGATCGCGAGTGGTACGAGCCGTTCCAGGTGTTCCGGATGCGGCTCGTCGACCTCATCGACCAGCTCCTCGAGCGGATGGCCGCCGACCCACGTCTGCGCTTCACCCTCGACGGCCAGGCCGCGACCGTCGACGACTATCTCGAGATCCGGCCGGAGGCCGAACCGGTGATCCGCCAGCTCATCGCCGAGGGCCGGCTGGCCATCGGCCCGTGGCAGATCCTGCTCGACGAGTTCCTCGTGTCGGGCGAGACGATCGTCCGCAATCTCGAGCTCGGCTGGGCACGGGCCGAGTCGCTCGGCGGAGCGATGCGGGTCGGGTATCTGCCCGACATGTTCGGCCACATCGCCCAGATGCCGCAGATCCTGCGGCGGTCCGGCATCGATCGCGCGGTCGTGTGGCGCGGCGTGCCGGCATCGATCGACCGTCACGCGTTCCTGTGGCGGTCGCCGGACGGCTCGGTCGTGGACACCGAGTACCTCGTCGGCGGCTACGGCAACGGCGCGCACCTCTTCGACGTCCCGGATCGGCTGGGTCTCAAGCTTGGCGAATACCGGCGCGTGAATGCCACGACGTACGGCGACCGCTCGCTCCTCGCGATGTACGGCACGGATCACGCCGTCCCCTCGCCGATGCTGGCCGACCTCGTCGACCTCGTGAACGCGAGCGACGGGGACGTCGAGGTCCGCCTCGCGACGCTGACTGAGTACCTCGACCGCGACCGGGATCGCCATCCCGGGCCG
>DATHTG010000243.1:0-8137 GCA_035463515.1 Candidatus Limnocylindrales bacterium | reverse complement strand
GGCCGGTTACCGATCGGGCAGCCGTCGCGGGCGCACTCGCGTGTCGAGCGGACGTTGGAGGTCGATGCGCTCGTGGTGGGCGGCGGTCGGTCCGGTGTCGTGGCGGCAGAGCGTGCCGCGGGCGGCGGCTCGTCGGTCGTGCTCCTGGAGACCGTCCCGGGCCGGGCACGACCGCGTCACCCGGGCATCCGCTTCCTCGACGGGGCCACGGCGGTCGGCTGGTACGACGGCGTGGTCACGGCGATCGATGACTCGACGCTGTGGTCGATCCGCGCCGCGTCGGTGATCGCCGCGACGGGCTCATACGAGCGAGTGCCGTCGGTCCGGGGCGCCGATCGACCGGGCGTCATCGGGGCCCGGCGCGTGGTCGATGTGGTCACGACGCACGGCGTGCTGCCCGGCGAGCGAGCGCTGCTCGTGGGGCAGGACGCGGATCTTGCCATCGCCCGCGCCGTCCTCGGGCGCGCGGGTGCGGCCATCGTGGCATCCGTGTCGACAACGGGGCTGCGCCGCGTCTTCGGTCGGCGGCGGGTCACCGGTGCCGCGATCGCCGACGGCGATGGACAGCGCGAACGCCGGGTCTCGATCGATGTGCTCGTGTTCGGCGACCGCACACCGAACCTCGATCTCGTCCTCGCGGCCGGCGCGCAGGTCGAGCGGCGAGACGGCGTGCTCGCGCCGGTCCTCGACGGTGAGGGACGGACGACGGTCCCACAGTTGTCGGTCGTGGGCTCGGCGACGGGCGCTGAGCTGCGTGCCACGGAGGCGGTCCCGACCGGTCGTGCGCTCGTCTGCTTCTGCGAGGACGTCCACGCTGACGAGAGCGACGCGCAGGTCGCGGCGGGCTACGGCGATCCCGAGCTCGTGAAGCGGCGGACCGGCGCGCTCACCGGACCGTGCCAGGGCAAGTACTGCCTCCAGGCATTCAGCTGCGTGCTCGCCGACGCCGGGGCGGGGGCGGCGGCCGGCGTCACGTCCCTGCCCACCGCCCGACCACCGCTTCGCCCAATCCGACTCGGCGACCTCGTCGCGACCGACGAGGCTGCCGAGGCATGACCCTGCCATCGACCGCCGACGTCGTCGTCATCGGTGGCGGCATCGCGGGTCTCGCCGCGGCCCGCGAGCTGGCCGCCCGCGGCGTCGGTCGGATCGCCATCGTCGAGCGCGACTATCCCGGCGCCGGGGCGACCGGTCGGAACGTCGCGCGGATCCGACGGATGCAGCTGACCGAGGAGCTGTGCCGGGTCGCGATGGCGTGTCAGGACAAGTACGAGCGGATGGGGGGCGAGCTGCGGTCGAACGTCCTCTTCTACCGGCTCGGGTACGCGTGGATCCTGTACGAGGACGACGAGGTCGAACGGATGCGCGACATCGTCGCGATGCACGCACGCCTCGGTATCCAGAGCGCGCTGCTCTCGCCGGCCGAGACGCTCCACCACCTGCCGGTGTTCGAGGGCGGCGAGCCGGTCCTTGGGTCAGTGCTGAGCGACGACGCGATCGTCCACCACGACGCCGTCGTGTGGGCGCATCTCGATCACCTTCACCGGGAAGCGAAGGACACGGTCAGCGTCCATCCGCACGCGACCGTGACGGGGATCGCCCGCGATGACGACCGAATCACGGCGGTCGAGACCGACCAGGGCCGGATCGCCACCCGGGTCGTACTGAACGCGACCGACGGCTGGTCGACCGACATCAACGCGATGGTCGGCGTCCGGATGCCGAACCGCCCGCGTCGTCGCGAGGTCCTCGTGACCGCGCCGCTCCGCCGCACGATCGAGGCGGCCGTCACGTTCTATCGACCGAGCGAGGGCTGGTTCAATCAGACGCTGCGGGGCGAGGTCGTCATGGGGGCCGTCGATCCGGACGAGCCGGTCGCCGTGAACCAGCGCTCGTCGTGGGCGTTCCTGCGCCGGACCGCGGATCTGATGACCCGCAAGGCGCCGGCACTCCGGGACGCGACGGTCATCCGCCAATGGGGCGGGATGTACGACATCACGCCCGATCACCTGCCGATCGTCGGGCCGACCGCGCAGCTCGAGGGTTGGTGGCAGGCCACGGGCTGGAGCGGTCGCGGGATGCTCCTCGCCCCGTACCTGACCGAGCTCTTGGCCGAGCACCTCGTCACCGGTTCGCCACCCGAGATGCTTCGCCAGTTCCTGCCCGATCGCTTCTCAGCGACCACCGAGGCGGAAGGCACCGAGACCGACTACTACGCCCGGTATCGCGCGAGTCCCAGCGCGCGGCCGAACTCGTAACGTCGCCGTCAGGGACGTCCTCGACGGGCGCGGCCAGCGACTGGCCCATTCGATCCAGATCGACGACCGTGCGCCAGAACGCTCGATCGGCGAGCCGTGCGGCGGGCGGCCGTGGGCCGGACCAGGCCCAGGTACCTCTCGATCCCCGCACGGTCGAGCGGGACTGAGAAGAGGAACCCCTGTCCGAATCGGGCGCCGAGCCGACGAAGCCGGTCACACTGACCGTCCGTTTCGACCCCCTCTGCCACGATATCGAGGTGCAGTGTCTGGCCGATCCGGATGATGGATCGCACGAGGGCGGCGGCAGGGCGCGACGCTTCCAGTTCGGCGATGAACGACCGGTCGATCTTGAGCACGTCGATCGGCAGCCGAGACAAGTAGCTGAGCGACGAATAGCCGGTACCGAAGTCGTCGATCGCGATGCGTACGCCGAGTGCCTTCAGTCCCTCGATCGCCGCGAGACTGCTGCCGGCATCATCCACCACGACCCCCTCCGTGATCTCGAGGGTAAGAGCTTTGGCGTCCAACCCCGTCTCGGACAGGACAGAGCGCACGTCTTCCACGATCGTCGGGTGGAGCAACTGACGCGCTGACAGGTTGACGCTCAGGCGGAGATCGGGCTTGCCCTGGGGTGCCAGGCGCCAGCCTTGTACCGCTTCGCATGCGTCGCGAAGGACCTGGGTTCCGAGCGACGTGATCAGGTCGGACGCCTCGGCGATCTGGATGAACGTCGACGGTGGGATGACCCCGCGAGTCGGGTGCGTCCAGCGGGCAAGGGCTTCCACGCCCATGATCTCCCTCGTCTCCAGATCGACGATCGGCTGGTAGGCGAGTGTCAGCTGATGACGCTCGATGGCGGTCTTGAGGTCGGCTCGAAGCTCCAACGCATCCATGCCCGATCGTGAGAGCACCGGGTCGAACCGCAGCCAGATGCCCTTGCCACGACGCTTCGCTTCGTACATCGCCGCGTCCGCATCGCGGAGCATCGCCTCAGCACTCACCCCGGGCACGCTCAGGGCCAAGCCGACGCTGGCCTGGGCGACGACGCGACGACCGTGGATCCTGAACGGCTCGGCGAATGCTCCGATGATGCGCTCGGCGACTGTGGCGGCGGCGTCCTCATCCGTATCCTCGATCAGGACGGCGAACTCGTCACCACCGAACCGAGCCGCCGTGTCAGCCGCGCGCAGGAGGCGGCCGAGTCGGGCGGCGACCTGGACGAGGAGTTCATCGCCCGCCGGGTGGCCAAGCCCGTCGTTGACGAGCTTGAAATCGTCGAGGTCGAACGACACCACGGCGATGGTCCCGCGGTCCCGCCGCTCCAGCGCGTGACCGAGGCGGTCGCTGAACAGAGCCCGGTTCGCCAGGCCCGTCAGCGAGTCGTGGAAGGCCTGATGACGCAGCTCGTCCTCCAATCGCCGCCGCTCCGTGATGTCATGGATGAGGGCGCTGAAGGTGGTCGTGTCCCCGACGCGGACTGGCCAGATCGTCAGCTCCACTGGGAGGTGACGCCCGCTCTTGTCGAGAGCCTGCACCTCGGTCCGCTCGCCGACCAGGGGACCCGAACCTGTCGCAAGATATCGTCGGATGCCGGCCTGATGCGCAGCGCGGCTCGCCTCAGGCACGATCAGGTCCGCCAAGGATCTCCCGAGAGCCTCGTCACGGCTCCAGCCGAACGTCTGGGCAGCTCGCTCGTTCCACTCGATCACGACCCCTTGGTCGTCGATCGAGACATACGCCGAGCTCGCCGTCTCGATGATCCTGCGCTGCTGTTCTTCGCTGGCCCGGAGCTGCGCCTCGGCATCCTTCTCGGAGGTGATGTCGGTCAGGACGCCGTGAGATTGGAGACGGCCGTCGGGGAGCACGAGCAGACTGGCCTCGTCCCGGATCCAGACGTACCGCCCATCGCTGACGCGCATGCGAAACACCTGATCGAGGTGCTCGCCGGTCCGGAAGTGGTCGTCCTCCGCGGCGCCCACTCTCGCAGCGTCGTCGGGATGGATGAGGGAGTACCACCGATCGGGCGACGCGCGTAACTCGTCCCCGTCGTAGCCGAGCAGGCGGCGCACCTGTGGGCTTACGAATACGAGCTGGGATGGATGTTGATCCGGGGTAGTTCGCTCGTCGATGTACAACGTCGCAGGGATCTGTTCGATGACGCGGCGGTGGCGGGCCTCGGCCCGCGCGATCTCCAACGCGGCGTCATGTGCCTGGCGCAGTGCGGTCGCACGTTCCCGCGCCAAGAGCACCTGCCGTAACACGGCGACCGCGATGACGCTCCAGCCGAGCGGCCGGACGAGCGATGCCGACCCGGACGTGACCGTCGTGGCGATGAGGCAAGCGAGAGCGACCGCCACAGCCGCGACCGGTAGAGCATCGAGCACACGCGTCTTTCGGGCGTTCTCGACGAACCCACCTGGCCGCTCCGAGGTGCGAAACGTCGCGCCCGCGACGCCGATCGATAGCGCACCCGCTGAGAAGAGCAGGTTGGACAAGCTCTCGGGTGCTGGCACGTTGGGCGCATCGGCGACCCAGGGCAGATATCCCGCACCCAGCAGACCGGATCCGAGGAGAAGCGCGTAGATCCCGACGGGTCGCGTACGACTGTCCGTTGCGACTGCGACGACCAGTCCCGCGCCGGCCACCGACAGGAAAGCCACCGGCAGGCTGAGCAGGACGATCGTCGAGAGGACCTCGCCCGTCGCCACGAGGTGGCCGAAGCCGAGCGTCATCACTGCGGCAGTCGCCAGCAAGACGACACCAGCATCGAGGTAGATGCCCAACCGTGCACGCCCGGCAAGGAACGGCCGGACGGCTCGGTCGAGCACCCACACCGCTGGGACGATCGTCGAAAGGAACAGGATGTCCGACGGTGCCGGCACCACGGCAAGCCCGATCAGGACTTGGATGTCCCAGGCGACCTGGCCAGCCAGCCAACAACATGCAGCAGCGGCTATCCCGAGCCTGACACGACGCTCTTCGCCGGACGTCGATCGCCAGCCATCGAGCGCGAAGCCGACCGCGATGAGGTCGAACAAGGTCCAGTGGGCATTCGCCCACAGACTCGCCGCACCTCCCGCATCGATGGTCGCCAGGATGGCGAAGACGCTCGCGACGAGGAGCGCGACGAACGCGACGCGCGCCTTTCGAGACCGGAAGGCGTCGGTCCAGACCAAAGCGGCCGCGTGCCCTGGATCGGTGGCCATCCCATGACGATAGGTGGGCGGCATATTGTGGCCTACGGGACGATGGGGCTAGTTCCCGTTGGGCAGGACGAACGGGGCTGTGCGCACGAATCTCGTGTCGTGGCGCTGGTCGATGCGCTTCCGCTTCGCTGAAGGGGGCGATCTACGACCGCGCGCACAGGGAGCTGCCGCGTGTGCTCGACTACCTTCGCGAACACCTCGAAAACGCGCTTCCGGCGCGCTGAACCGGTAGGCGCGCACTTACTCGGCGTCCGTTGGCGGCTCTACGTCCTGGTTAGCAGGGCTCGCATCCATCGCGGCGTCGTCCGGGAACACGACCTCAAGCTCGCCGTCCTGACCGGACAGTCCTCGGACGGGCTTCGACTGCTGGACGAGCTCATGGGCCGGCGGCAGGTTCCGGAGGATCTGCTGGTCGAAGCCGACGAGGATCGAGCCGATCGTCTGCCCGGCAGCCCCGCCGCGCTTCTTCTTCTTGGTCATGCCGTCTTCCCGGGCGGTAGGACGAAGGGGGCCGCGCGGATGAACGTTGTGTCGCCAAGCTGATCGACCACCGCCTGCGCGACGTCGGCACGCGTCACGCGCGCCCCTGGCCGGAGCAGCGTGTCGAGTCGATAGCCTCGCGGATCGGCATCGGTGACCAATGGCGGCCGGAGTGCGGTCCAGTCCAAGTCTGACGCCGCAAAGATCTCGAACTCACGCTGCTTTGCCCTAACGACATGCTGCGCGAGGCGGCGGACGACGCGGGAGACGATCCTGTCGACCGCGGGCTTCCGGTCGCCCGAGACGTCGACGGCCGCGCCCGACAGTGCGATCAGCCTTCGCACGCTGGCCGCCTCCATCGCGGACACGAGATGGCGCATCCCGACCGCGAGCGCCTCCTCGTCACTGGCGGTGTTCGCCCTCGGGCCAACGGTAGCGATCACCGCGTCGACCCCATTCACTGCCTCGCCCACGAGCGCGGCGTCCTGCACATCGCCACCGACGAGCACAAGCCGCTCGTGCGGCTCCACGCGCGACGGGTCACGGGCCAACCCCACGACCTCGTGACCGGCGGCGAGCGCGCGCTCCATCACCAGGCTGCCGATCCTGCCCGTCGGACCGACGATCAGGACTCGCATCTCGCTCGAGAGTTGTGCGGCGCGCCGCCCGCGCGGGTCACGCGGCCGCCGAGGCGGCCGCCGGTGCTTCGGCGTCCGGACCCTTCCGTCGGATCATCAATGCGGCGAACCCAGCGACGATCGCGATCCAGCCGGCCGCAACGAAGGCGGCGGCGTAGTCACCGACGCTTTCTCGGACGATGCCGGCGACCCATGCCGCGATCGCAGCACCCAGCATGTGGGCCGCGAACACCCAGCCGTACACCACGCCCACGTTGTGGCGTCCGAACCGATCGGCGACGAGCGCGACGGTCGGCGGGACCGTCGCGATGTAGTCGAGGCCGAACAGGACCGCGAACGCGGCGACCGTCATCGTGTCGTGCACGAACGGCAGGAACAGGAGGCTGACGCCCCGGAAGCTGTAGTAGACGAGGAGCAGCTTGCGCGGGTCGACCCGGTCGGTCAGCCAGCCGCTCCCGATCGTGCCGATGAAGTTGAACACGCCCATGACGGCGAGCGCAGTCGATGCCGCCACCGGCGTGAACCCATGGTCGACCGCGTGCGGGATGAAGTGCTGCCCGACCAGCCCGTTCGACGTCGCGCCACAGATGAAGAACGTGCCGGCCAGGAACCAGAAGTCCGACGTTCGGATCGCGCGTCCCATGACGCCGCGGTCCGGCGGCTTGACGTGCGCGATCTCGCCGTCTGTCGCGCCGCGAGGCCGAGCACCGATGTCAGCCGGGTCGTTCTTGAGCCAGAGGATCGCCGGAAGCAGCAACGCCAGTGAGAGGACGCCGAGCACGATCGCGCCCGTGCGCCAGCCGGCGCCGACGGCGAGCGCGGTAAGCACCGGGAAGAACACGAGCTGCCCGGCACTCGTACTCGCGCCGAAGATGCCGACGACGAGGCCACGATCCTTCACGAACCAGCGCGCTGCGACGGTCGGCCCAAGGACGCTGGCGACCAGCCCGGTGCCGAGGCCGGAGAGAAGGCCGAACAGCAGCGTCAGCTGCCAGATCTCGCGGGTGAGACTGGTCGCGAGAAGGGCCGCGCCAGTCAGCGCAAGGCTGACGAGCACGACGTTCCTGACACCGATGCGGCCCATCAACGAGCCACTCACGGGGCCGGCGATCCCGAAGACGACGAGTCCGGCCGCGGCCGCAAACGACACCGACGCGGTCGACCAGCCGGGCTCGGCCGTCATCGACAGGAGGAACGCGCCGGGCGCCGACCGGACGCCCGCCGTGATCAGGACGACGACCGCGGTGACCGCGACCACGACCCAGCCGTAGAAGAAGCCGCGACGCATCAGCGGATGCTACTGCCGGACACGATGCTCGCGGCGCATGTCGAGTTCGGGCCAACGATTTCCAGTCCAAGCCGGTCCAACGGTTGGATTCAGGTCCTCGAATGCGCACTCACCGGGCGGTGGTCGCGCACAACCGCCACCACACCGCCCCCATTCTCTCTGGCGACAGCTGGGGCTAGGGTGTCGCGACAGCCTCGACACCGTCGTCATTGCTGCGCGCTGGCGTGCGAGTCACTCGATATACCGCAACCTCCTGGTCACGGATCA
>DATHTG010000242.1:0-12176 GCA_035463515.1 Candidatus Limnocylindrales bacterium | reverse complement strand
GGCGGCCGGGGCCCCGTGCCGACCGGTCCGGGACTCGGGATCGACGTCGATGTCGCCGCCCTCGGCGTGCCGCTGTTCGTGGTGGGGAGCTCGGCGTGAGCCTCGAGGATTTTCCGCGCGTCCCTCTGCTGTTCGGACCGTCGCCCATCCATCCGCTCCCACGTCTCAGCGCCGCGCTTGGCGGCCGTGTCGAGATCTGGGCGAAGCGCGAGGACTGCAACTCCGGTATCGCCTTCGGCGGCAACAAGGTCCGCAAGCTCGAGTACCCCGCGGCGGACGCTGTCGCGACGGGGTGCGACACGCTCGTGTCGATCGGCGGCGTGCAGTCGAACCACACCCGCGCGGTCACCGGCGTCGCCCGGCACCTCGGTCTGGGCGCCGTCACCGTGCAGGAGCACTGGGTCGACTGGGACGACCCCGGCTACGAGACCGTCGGGAACATCCAGCTGACCAGGATCATGGGCGGTGATATCCGCATGGACCGGGCGGGCTTCGATATCGGGATCCGGGACAGCTGGCGTCAGGCGCTCGAGTCGGTCGAAGCCGACGGTCGCAAGCCCTACCCCATCCCGGCCGGCGCCTCGGACCACCCGCTTGGGGGGCTCGGGTTCGCGAACTGGATACGTGAGGTCGCACGCCAGGAGGCCGACCTCGGCGTGTTCTTCGACACGATCATCGTGTGCACCGTGACCGGCTCGACGCAGGCCGGGATGATCGCGGGCGTCGCGCTCGAGGGTCGGGACGACCGGCGCGTCATCGGCATCGATGCGTCCAAGACGCTCGACACGACGCGCGGACAGGTGACGAGGATCGCGCAGGCGACCGCCGCGGCCATCGGCGTCGAGCGCGCTCTGCGCGACGACGAGATCACCCTGGTCGACGGGTACGCCGGACCGCTCTACGGGGTGCCCGACGAGGGGACGATCGAGGCGATCCAGCTCGCCGCCCGGACCGAGGGGATGCTCACCGATCCGGTGTACGAAGGGAAGTCGATGGCCGGATTGATCGGCCTCATCGGGTCTGGGGAGATCGCGCCGGGGTCACGCGTCCTGTATGCCCACCTGGGCGGTCAGCCCGCACTGTCGGCGTACGCACATACGCCAGGACTCGGCGGACCTTCGTGATCCCGGATCCGTGACGGCGGCGGTCAGCGGTCCTCGGGTCGGCGCCCGATGATCCACCAGGCTGCCGGGAAGATCCCGGCGGCGACGACGAGCTTCGCGGCGTCCCAGATGAGGAATTTCGTCATGCCCTCGGACACCGCGGTCTCCCACGGGATGCCGAGCGTGACCTTGAGCCATGGGACGCCGATCGCGTAGATCACCGCGGTCCCGATGGCCATCGCCGCAAGCGAGCCGCCGATGTGCCGGTCCCAGCCGAGTTCAGCCAGGCGGCCGACGATCGCCGCAGCGACGGCGAACCCGATGAGGTAGCCGCCGGTCGCTCCGACGATCTTGGCGACGCCCGACGACCCCTCGGCGAACACCGCCAGGCCCGCCGCGCCGACGACCAGGTAGAGCAGCAGCGCCAGCGTGCCGCGGCGGAATCCGAGCGCGGCCCCGACCGCCAGGACACCGAAGGTCTGCGCGGTGAACGGCACGGGCGTCATCGGGATCACGATCTGCGCGGTCAGCGCGACGATCAGAGTCCCCGCCACGATCAGCGCGACGTGCCGCACCAGGGTCGGTGTGCGCTCCCCGACCGTGATCGGCACGAGGAAGTCCGCGAGCGTGATGCCGCGATCGGCGGCCGTGCTTCGGTCGAGTCGCGGGATGGCGATCGTCAAGCGAGGCTCCGGAGGTCGGGTCGTGCTGGGGGCGCGACCTCGGCCGGAGTCTAGCACTCGGATATACGTGTCGAACCAGTCGGAGCGGTCCGGCAGGTGTGGTGTGCGAGTCCACGGTCCGGGGTCGAGGGCCGGACTGGAGGTCCTCGACCCGGATCGGTGGCGTGCGAGTCGACGCGACCCTCGGAGCGACTCTGCGAGTCGTCCTCGACCTCGTCCTGTGGCGTGGGAGTCCACACGCCAGCGGTCGGGCGGAGAGCTACTCGTATGAGACGGCGCGGACGATCGACACCCCGCTTGCGAGTCGGGCCGGATATGCGGCGGCCAGCATGGCGAGGGCGACGCCCAGAACGACCGCCAGCCCGACGGCGAGCCATGGGACGGCGGCACCGGGGTCGAGCCGGCCGCCGGACACGACGACCATCGAGCCACCGACCAGGATCCCGCTCGCAACGCCGCAGATCGCGCCGGCCAGGCCGGTGATGCCCGCTTCGACCACGACCGAGCGCCACACCTGCGTCCGCGTCATCCCGGCCGCGCGCAGAACGCCGATCTCGCGGACGCGCTCGAGGACGTTCATCGTCAGCGTGTTGACGATGCCGAGCGACGCGACGATGACGGCGACAAGCGACAGCGCGTCGAACAGGCTGAAGACGCGATCGAGCGCTTCGCCGATGGCGCCCTGGATCCGGTCGAGCGGCACGGGGTCGAGCGCGAGCGAGCGCGCCTCCTCGGCCAAGGTTGCCTGGTCGACGGCGGACGCCGGAGATGCGAACCGGACGCCGAACGCGTCGGCACCGGCCACACCGAGCCGCTCGGCGTCGCTCCAGCCGACGAGGATCGATTCGCCGGCCCGGCCCGGCAACGTCCGCTCGGCGATGCCCGCGACGCTGAGGTCGAGCGGCGAGCCGTCGGCCGCCGTCGCCCGCAGGATCGAACCGATGGTCATCGACTGCGTCTGGGCCACACCTGCCGGGACGATGACCGAACCGCCCGCGTCGAGCGCGGCGAGCGCTTGGTCGCGATCACCGGCTACGAGGTGCAGTCGCCCGTCGCTGGCGAGGTCATCGCCGACCATCGCGGCGCCGTCGAGGCGCCGTCCATCGATCGCGAGATCGAAGCTGGCGAACGGACTCACAGCCCGGACGCCCGGAAGGACGCCGAGCGTCTCGACGATGCCTTCGTCGAGGGCCCTCGGGAAGATGGATGTGACGACGAGGTCGCCCGGGACCACGTCGGCGACCCATGCGCCCGCCGTCGCGCGGGCATGCTGGCCGACGCCACCGAGGGCGACGATGAGGGCAAGCCCGATCGTGAGCGCGCCGACGGTCAGCGCCGCTCTCGCACGGTCGCGCAGGACCGACGCTCGAGCCAGACGTTCCTCGAGGCGAGCGAGGACGGCGAACGGCAGGCCGGCGATCCGCGCAAGGGAGGGCAAGAGCAGCGGGACGAGCAGGGCGACCGCCAGGAGCATCCCGTAGACCGCGAGAGCCCGGACGAGCGCTCCCTCGCCGGCGGCACGTGGCCAGATCATGAGCCCGAGCACGCCGACGGCGACGAACACGCCGACGAGCCATCGCAGCCGCGCGCGCCGGGTCGACGGCAGCTCAAGGCGAGCCTTGAGTGCCTCGACCGGGGCGACCCGTCCGGCTCGGCGTGCAGGTTCGACCGCGGCCGCGAGCGTCACGCCGAGACCCACGCCCGATGCTGCCATCGCGTCGACCGGCCGGACGACAGGAGCACCGACAGGAACGTCCCCGAGGGCGCCGAGCCATGCCGCGATACCCGCCGCCAACGCCCCGCCCACGACGACGCCCAGCGCAGAGCCGAGCACGCCGATGACCGACGCCTGGACGAGGATGTATCCGGTGAGCTGACGGCGTGTCGCACCCGCGGCCCGCAGCAAGCCGAGCTCGCGGACACGCTCGACGACCGTCATCGACAGGGTGTTGAAGATCAGGAACGCGCCAGCGAAGAGGGCGATCGCGGCGATCAGCGCGGTCATCGCCGCGAAATCGCCGGTCGATGCCTCCATCGATGCGGCCAGGTCCCGCGGTGACGAGATCGTGTACGGCTCCGAGAGGAGCGTCCCCTGGAGCGCGTCGATGACGCTGCCTGGATCGGTGCCAGCCTCGAGGTCGAGATCCACCCGGGTCACGCCCTCCGCGGCGAACACCGACTGCGCGACGCTGAGGTCGGTGACGACGACACGTCCCGACGGGCCGCCCCACGGACCGTCCGCGGCGAGCACCCCGGCGACACGGAGATAGAGCGGCTCGTCCATCCCCTGGATGCCGAGGCGCGTCCCGACGCTGATCCCGTCCTCGCGGGCGAGCGACGCGCTGACGAGCGCTCCGGTCGCGTCGCCGGCGGTGAGCGGTGCGCCGGTGGCCAGTGTGAGGTCGTGGATCCGCCGTTCCCGCTCCGCGTCGATCCCGACGAGCGTCACCGGCGGCGGGAGGGGCCCCGGCCCGAACTCGCCCACGCCCAGGTATGTCCGCCGCTCGAACGCGGGCGCGGCGACCGCGATCCCGGGTGTCGCCTTGATCTGCTCGAGCGACGCATCCGACAAGCCGGTCTCGCCGAAGGTCGCGACGCGCAGCTCGGCCGATCCGACGAGCGTTCCGACCGCCCGATCGACCGCAGCGCCGATGCCGGCGTTCGTCGCGAGCCCCGCGTAGAGCACGGCGACCCCGAGCGTGACACCGATCGTCGTCAGCGTCGTGCGGAGCGGTCGGGCGCGAAGCCCACGCCACGCGAGGCCGTGCAACCCGCGCATCCGTTAGAGCCCGAGGTTGGCCAGGCGGGCGATGAGCGTCGTCGCGTCGTGGCTGGAGCGGCGGCCGAGCTCGATCGTATCGAGGATGCGGCCATCGCCGATGACATGGACGCGGTCCGCGTAGGCGGCCGCCTTCGAGTCGTGGGTGACGAGCACGATCGTCTGGTGCTGTTCCTGGCACGACCGCCACAGCACGTCGAGGATCTCGTTCCCGGTGGTGTAGTCGAGGTTGCCGGTCGGCTCGTCCGCCAGGAGGAGCGCCGGTCGAGTGACGAGGGCGCGAGCGACCGCGACCCGCTGCTGCTCACCGGCAGAGAGCTGATCCGGCTTGTGGTGCTCCTTACCGGTCAGGTCGACGGAGTCGATCACCTCGTCGACCCGGTCGGCCAGCTCGCCGCGCGAGGGATCGAGGCCGGCGATCGTGAACGGCAACCCGACGTTCTCCGCGACATCGAGCAGCGGGATGAGGTTGAAGGACTGGAAGACGAACCCCGTCCTGTCGCGGCGGAGCTTGGTGGCGCGATCGTCGCTCAGCTCGCTGATGATCTCGCCTTCGAGCAGGACCTCGCCACTCGTCGGTCGGTCGAGGCCGCCGAGCAGCTGGAGGAGCGTGCTCTTGCCGCTCCCCGACGGGCCCATCAACGCAACGAATTCGCCGGCGCCGACCGTCAGGGACACGCCCCGGAGCGCATGGACGGTCGTCTCCCCGAGCGGGTACGTCTTCGTGAGGTCGCGACCCTCCAGGATGATCCCGTCGCGCGTGCCGTTGTCGGGAGCGTCGAGGAGCCGGGTGAGGAGCGCCGTCATGCCTTCCCTCTGGCGATCGGGGGGAGTCCGGGGTGCACCGTAGCGGTGTGGTGCGGTCCGGGGCACTCGCTCGATGGTCCGGCCCGAGCTAGTACCGGCGTCGGCGGTCATGCGCCGAAGAACGTCTCGGCGACCCTGCCGAGGATCGCGTCGACGAGGTCGTCGGGGCCGCCGGCGGTCGTGACGCGGAGGCCGGTCTCGGTGGAGGCGAGGACGGCGGGTGGGGCGGGGTCGGCGGGGCGTTTCGCGTCCCCCTCGATCGGCGGCGTCGGAGACGGGGTCGCGGTCGGAACGGGCGTCGGCGAGGGCGTGGGCTTCGGCGTCGGCTTTGCTGTCGGCTTCGGCGTCGGCCGAGGGGTCGCCCGATGGGTCGGCCGGGGTGTCGCCTTCGGCTTCGGCTTGGACGTCGCCTTGGCCGCGGGCTTCGGGGTCGAGCGGGCCGTCGAGCCGCACTTGTCGGCGAAGAGGACGGTCCACATCTTCTTGCCGTTCGCGCCCTTGAACGCGCCGACGCCGATGACCTCCCACTGACGGTTCAGGATGTTCCGTCGATGGCCGGACGAGTCCATGAACATCTCGTGGATCGCGGCGGTGGCGTCGCCATCGGGGTACGTGTTCCAGCCGATGTTCTCGCCGGCCAGCTCGTAGCAATAGCCCTTCGAGTCGAGCTTCTTGAAGACGTTCCCGTAGCCGGGGATGTCGTGGCTGAAGTAGTCGCGCTCGATCATGTCGCGACTGCGCCAGCGGGCGACCGATGTCAGCGTTCTGTCCACTTTGAGCGAGCGCAGACCCGCCGCGGCGCGGCTGCGGTTCGTCAGTGCGATGAGCTCGCGCTCCGAGGACGAGCTGTACGCGCCAGTGTCCCAGGCGAGGACCGCGCTGGGCCGGCCCAGACCGACCAACGACGTGACGGCCACGAGCAACGCCAGGCCGAGCGGGATCCGGCGGAGCTGGCGAGGTCGGGAGAGCATCGGTCGGCGACTCCTCGGACCGTCGGCGGGGGGACCCGACGGAGAAGGACGTCCGTCCGCCGGAACGGACGGCTCGGGTGCGGTCTTCACCGTAGGCAGCCGGTCCGGTCGGGTCTGCCGTGCGAAGGTCCCATCGCGAGAGGCACGGGTACCGGAGGGTCTTGTGGGGTCTTGGGGCATCAGGTGGCGCTCGTCGCGCCCGCATGCACTGCAACGGCCGCGATAGCGCGCTCCGGCCGGCACCACTGGTAAGGCATACCTGCCCCGGAGCACGCTTCCCTCGTGCGTAGCCCGCTTGCCAGAGCTCTCCGCGGACGCGCCTGGGTGTGCCGCGACGAGAGCCTTCCCTCGAACACAGTCCTCGACCTCATCTCGGACAAGTCGAACCGGTGGAACGGGGAGGGCGAGCCGACCCTCTACTTCAGCGGCGACCCGGCCCTCGCGCTGGTGGAGTGCGCTCGTCACCCCGATGCGCTCAACGAACGTTCGCGCGTCCTCGAGGTCGACGTCAGGATCCCGAGAACCGTGGATCTGCGTGACTTGGGTGTGCGCGCTGCGCTCTCGCTCCCCGACGACCTCGGCTGGATCCTCGATCGCGAGCGAACGCAGGGCGTGTCGCGCCACCTCCGCGATCCGGGTATCTGCGACGCGATCATCGTCCCGAGTGCCGGGGCGCTCGACCAGGACGACCGCTACAACCTCGTCGTCTTCGCCGATGACCCTGAGCGCGTCCAGGGGATGGTCGCCGGTCTCCGGCCAGTCGGGGAGCTGCGACTCAGCGTCATCCAGGACTGATCGCTGCGGACACCGGCGCCGGGCAGCCGGCCCAGGGGCTGACCGGTCTGGTGGCCCTGAGCGCGGGAGCTGCCGTCACGCCGACGTTCCGCCGCGGTGCCCGATCCCGGCGCGGCGGGCTCGAGCGTGGGCAAAGCGTCGCCTATCGCTCGATGCATCGGCGAGGTCTGGAGCGGCCCGGCCGTCTCGGTTTCCTCTCACAGAGCGACCCGGCGCGATCGAGTCGTCGGCGGCTCGCGTGTGGCAGTTGCAACATCCAGCCGCGACACGGTACCGCCGCCGCACGGCGGAGTCGGGCATCGTGGTCGTCGATGTCGCCGCCCCTCAGCCCGCCGCCCGTCACGAGCGCGTCGGATCGCGAGTTGCCGGCGTACGTATCGAACGGTCTCGTCGGGCTCCGCCTCCTCGACATCCCGCTGCTGTCCGGGATCTCGATCCTGAATGGCTACGCGGGGCTTCATCCCCAGATGCAGATCGAGGCGAATGCGCGAACGCCGTATCCACTTGCCGGCGACATCTCCATCGACGGCGTCTGGCTGACCCTCGCGCCGCAGCAGGCAGCGTTCGTCGACCAGCGCTACGACTTCAGTGTCGGGGAGGTCACGACCCGGTTCACGTTCACAGCCAGCGGCACGACGGCCGCCGTGGACGTGCTGACCTTCTGTAGTCAGAAACAGCCGACGCTCGTGCTGCAGGAAGTCACCGTCCGCGTGGATTCAGCCTGCGACCTGACGATGCGGGCGATGGTGGACCCGGATGGCATCCATGGCGAGATGGAAGATCGCCACCTCGATCCTCCTGGCCGGAAGGAGGAGGCCGCGGACGGCTCGATGCGGTGGGTCTCGCTTGGCCAGAAGGCGCGCTGCGGTCTTGCCTACGTCACGGAATTCCTCGGCGCCGATGACGCCGAGACCGTCCGTCAGGACTGGGGCGAACGGAGCGCCCTCGCCACCGACTACCGCGTCCGCGCCCGGAGTGGCCGCACCTACCGGCTTCGACAGATCACCTGCCTGGTTCCGGACGCCCTCCACCATGATCCCGATCGGGCCGCGGTCCGACTCGCGGCGCGGGCCAAGGACGACGGCTTCGACGCCATCCGAGCCGAGAGCCATGTCGAGTGGGGCGAGCAATGGAAGGCTCGTGTGCTGATCGACGCCCGCGACGACAGATGGCAGCGCTTGGCGGATGCGGCCTTCTTCTACTTGAACACGTCCGTCCATCCGTCAGCCCCGGCCAGCACGTCGATCTACGGTCTCGCGCACTGGCACGACTACCACTACTACTACGGGCACGTGATGTGGGACGTCGAAACGTTCAGCATCCCGCCGCTCCTCGTGGCACAGCCCGAGGCGGCGAAGGGCCTTTTGGACTTCCGCATCAGGACGATCGAGTCGGCAAGGAGGAACGCCCGACTCCATGGGCGAGCGGGGATCCAGTTCCCCTGGGAGAGCAGTCCCATCAACGGGGAGGAGGCAGCGCCAGGTGGCGGCAGGGCGTCCTGGCACGAGGATCACGTCACCGTCGACGTCGCTCGAGCATTCGCCGAATACGCGCACATCACCGGCGACCGTCGGTTCCTAGCCGACGAGGCGTCCCGAGTCCTGTACGGGGTCGCGGATTGGATCACGAGCCGCGTGAGCCGCAACGGTTCGCGTTTCGAGTTCCGCAAGACGATGGGCATCGCAGAGCGGAGGCAGGCGACGGACAACGATGCGTTCACCGTCCTCTCGGCGAAGAAGGTGCTTCGAGAGGCGATCGATTGCGCCCACCGGCTCGGGCACCACATCCCCGACGCGTGGTTCGAGGTCGAGGCCGGCCTCGAGGTCCGGCCGAGTCAGGACATCGGCGCCATCCTGAGCCACGACGGTTACCACCCGAACGAGGAGAAGGGCGCGACGCCCGGTCCACTCGCGGCGATCTTCCCGGTGTGGTCGGACCTCTCGTCCGATGTCGAGCGGGCGACGCTCGACTACTTCCTCGACAAGGCGCCCGGCTACATCGGCAGCCCGATGCTCTCGCCCCTGTACGGCGTCTGGGCCGCCTGGCGAGGGGATCGCCGCCTCGCGCTGCGCATGTACGAGGAGGGGTACGCGGAGCTCGTCGGGCCGCGGTTCCTGCAGACGCTCGAACAATCACCGACCAAGTACCCGGAGAAGCCACGGTCGGGACCGTTCTTCGCGAACCTGGGCGGATTCCTGATGGGTCTGATCTATGGACTGCCGGCGATCAAGATCGGACCGGGTGACCCACAGACGTGGCCGTCTCGCCCGGTCGTCCTGCCCGAAGGATGGCGATCGATCGAGATCGAGCGTGCCTGGGTCCGCACCAAGCCGGTGCGCATCCTGGCCGAGCATGGCGCAGAGCGGGCCGTCATCGAGGACACGACGGACAAGCAGGAGCGCGCCGCGTAGAGCGGGGCTCGGGGTAGAGCGGGGACGGGGCTAGCGGGGCCGAGTCACGACCCGCCAGCCATCGCCGCGATCAGCACGATCATCACGATCGTGCCGCCGACGAGCACCGCGAACAGGTATGCCCAGTGGGCGGGCTGGTTGACCGTCGACAGGTGCTCCGAGCGCACGTCGTCCTCGGTCAGTGTCTTCTCGTTCGCCTTGGCCATCAGCGCTTCTCCAGCCGCTGTTCGAGATCGTCGATCTTCGCCTCGATCCGACGCAGGGCAGCTTCCGAGTCGTAGTCGGTGTCCGGGGACTCGTGGCTCTTGCGGTGCACGAGGAACGTCGTCAGGACGACGAACACGAAGACCTGCAGGAACTCGGACTGCCAGTTCTCGAACGTCGACTGCGCCCAGTTCCAGATGTAGCCATCGTCCCCGAACGCCTGCGCGATCTCTCCGTGCTGCGCCTGTTCCGACTGGAACTCGACCCAGCCGGTCCAGGTCTGCAGCGCCCACGCGACCATGAAGAGGACGATGAGGGTGATGCTGAGGCCGTAGTCGTTCCACAGCCGCTTGATCCGCATGCGCTGACGCTACGGGCGATCTGTCTACGGCGGGCCTTGCGGAATACCGAGAGCTGTTGCGTCCGTGTGCAGATGCCGGCGCTGACGGCCGGGAGGTCCGCTCCGCGCCTCGCGACCGCCGACCGCGAGGATTCCGTAACGAGTGCGTGGCGCTTGGCTCGCGCCCGCGGACTGCCTGACGGGCGACCCTACGGCTCGGACAACGGCCGGCCCTGTCACGCCGGTCCATGAGGAGGCACCCGACACGTGAGGACGTTTCCCGCGCGCGCTCCGCGGACCTTGGGCGATCCGCGGCCGCTGCGCATCGGCATCGTGGCACCGCCCGTTCTGCCGCTCCCGCCACCGATGTATGCCGGGACGGAGCGGATCGTCACATCGCTCGCGCTCGGACTCCATGAGCGCGGACACCACGTGACGGTCTTCGCGCCGGGTGATTCAGACCTGCCGTGCGACGTCGTCCCTGTCGTTCCTCGATCGCTCTGGAGCGAGGGCTTCACCGGCGATCTATCGCTTTACCACCAGATGGCTGTCGCGCGCGCCTGGGAGCATGCCGAGAGGTTCGACGTCGTCCACTCGCACCTCGATACCCACAGCTTCCATTTCGCCAGGCACGCGCCCGTTCCAGTCGTGACGACGCTTCACCGTCGCCTCGACGTCGGCGGCGCCGCGGACTACATCGATCTGTTCCCGAGCATCCCGCTCGTCGCCATCAGCGACAGCCAGCGGCGGTGGAACCCCGATGCGAACTGGGTCGCGACGATCCACCACGGGCTTGACTTCTCCACGACGCCGTCCGGGTCCCGGGCCGGCGACTACCTGCTGCTCGTCGGGCGGATCTCACGCGAGAAGGGCGTCGCCGAGGCGATCGAGCTCGCGACGAGGACCCGTCGGCGACTCGTCATCGCCGCGAAGGCTCACCAACCGGACGAGAAGGCGCTGTTCGAATCCGTGGTGCAGCCTGCGATCGACGCCGGCGTCGTCGACTGGCGAGGCGAGGTCGATGGCGCGACGCGCGATCAGCTGATGGTCGGCGCGCTCGCGACCGTGATGCTTGGGGCGTGGCCCGAGCCGTTCGGACTCGTCGCGATCGAATCGATGGCGACCGGCACTCCGGTGATCGGGCGCCGGGCCGGCGCTTTGACCGAGACGATCGATCACGGCGTGACCGGTTTCCTCGTCGACGACCTCGACGAAGCGGCCCTGGCCGTGGCTCGCGTCGGCGACCTCTCGCGCGAGCGGATCGCCTCGATGACGCGCGAGCGTTTCAACGTGGAGCGGATGGTCGACGCGTACGAGGCGGTGTACCGCGCATTGGTCTCGCCGAAGGGCGTCACGGACGAGCGAGACGACACGAGGCGCGACGCCGCTGGGCAGCGGCTTCGTGACGCGGATTCCCTGGTGGCAACCGTCGGATAGCCGCTGGTACCGGATCGTCCGAGGGCGACCCTCGGCGTCCCCGGACGGACGGCACGTGCGAGTTCCCGCGCCAAGGTGATCCGCGGCTGCATCCCGGCGGAAAAGGCGACGGTCGGGGTCGTCATCACGCGGAGAGATGGCCCGACGTCGCCAGGCGAGCCGTGCGCGTGGCGAGCTCCGAGATCGAGAGCGCACCGGATCCGGCGATCGCAGTCTCGAGCCGATCTTCCAGCGGGTCCACCCAGCGCGGCGGGAGTCGCGACCCGCCGGCTGCCGCCCCTGCGATCGCCCCGGCGGTCGCACCGCATGAGTCGGTATCCCAGCCGGCCGCAACGGCCAGACCGATGGTCCGTCCGAAGTCGCCGCCGCCCCACAGCACCGCCGCCGAGATGGCCGCGGTGTTGTTGATCGCGTGCACCCAGCCGTACCTGTCGAGGTCGCGGTGGAGGCGCGCCATCACTGGATCCCAGTCGGATCCGGTCGCGTACATCTCTGCGGCGGATGCGACCGCCTCGTACAACCGAGAGGCCGGGGGCACCTGGGCGAGCCCACCGTGCACGATGTCCTCCGGGGAGGCGCCCAGGACGGCCACGGAGTTCGCGCCGGCGGCCCACATGGCGGCGTAGATGCCGTTCCCGGTATGACT
>DATHTG010000241.1:0-5922 GCA_035463515.1 Candidatus Limnocylindrales bacterium | reverse complement strand
CAGCCCGGCATCGAGCTCTCGAACACTCGGGGCCTCGGCCGCAGCGACGAGTCGCGGGTCTCCACGCCCCACAGCCATCGCGAACGGCATGCCCCAGACGTTGCCGGAGGGGGTGGTATCCGGCGTGTTGAAGTCGCCGTGCGCGTCGAACCACGCAAGTCCGAGCCGGATCCCCGGCCGGGCCCGCCGGATCCCGGCCATCGCACCCGCGTGGGTCGTGCAATCGCCACCGAGCGCGAGCAAGGCGGCATCGCTCCCATCGCCCTGGACGAGGCCCGTCTGGACGTGGCTCGCGAGACGGCCGAGATACGAACAGATCAGGTCGAGGTTCTTGGCATGCGGATCCGGATCGTCGACCCACCCTGGATCGTTCGCCGCGTCGCCATGATCGAGCCACCCGAAGCCGGCGAGGCCCGGGCGAGCGGCCAGTCGACCGTGGAGCCCGAGGTCGCGCAGGAGGCCTGGGGCGCGCTCCATCCCGCCGAAGTGGCCCCCGAGCGCGGTCGGCGAGCCGGCGATCACGATCGTCCTGTCGGTCATCGCGCCAGCATACCGACGCGCCCCGGTCCTTCGCCGTCGGCGATGATGGCGCGGATGCGGATCGCCGACTTCGCGCTCGAGCGCTACTTCGCCCGCTGGGAGTTCGCGGTCGAGCACCTGCTCTGCGCGTCCGACGTCCAGGGGTACGCGATGACGGACCTCCTCGGACTCGCCGACGACGAGACCAGGGCGATGTGGGATGGCCTCACCCTCGGATACACGGAGTCGACCGGCCACCCGCTCCTGCGGGCGGAGATCTCGTCGCTCTACGAGGGCGTGGAGGCCGACGACGTCCTCGTGTTCGCGGGCGCGGAGGAGGCGATCTTCTGCCTGGCCAATGTCCTGCTGGGCGACGGCGATCACGCGATCGTCACCTGGCCGGCCTACCAGAGCCTGTACGAGGTCGCCCGTGCCGCCGGCGCGGATGTGACGCTGCATGAGCTGCGCGAGGACGAACGCTGGGCGATCGACGTCGATCTCCTTCGGCGCCAGGTCACACCAGCGACCCGGCTCATCGTCGTCAACGCGCCACACAACCCGACCGGCATGCTGCCGGACCGCGCGACCTTCGACGCGCTCGTCGCCATCGCCGAGGGGGCGGGCGCGTATCTCCTCGTCGATGAGGTGTATCGCTACCTCGAATTCGCCGAGGAGGACCGTCTCCCTGCGGGGGCCGAAGCGAACGCCAACGGCATCTCGCTCGGGGTCATGTCGAAGTCGTTCGCGATGGCCGGCCTTCGGATCGGGTGGTTGGCGACGCGAGACCGCGACCTCCTCGCGCGATGCGCCGCCTTCAAGGACTACACGACGATCTGCTCCTCGGCCCCCTCCGAGATCCTCGCGCTCATCGCGCTCCGGGCGCGTGACGCGGTCCTCGCTCGATCGCGCGGGATCGTGGACGCCAACCTGCGGATCCTCGACGGGTTCTTCGAGGAGTGGCCGGATCGCTTCACGTGGGTGCGCCCGCGGGGCGGGTCGATCGGATTCCCCCGGCTGACCGTTCCGGGCGTGTCGATCGACGAGTGGGCGGCGGGTCTCGTCGAGGCTGAGGGCGTCCTGCTCCTGCCCGCGTCGCAGTTCGGCTACGGCGGGAACCACTTCCGTCTGGGGTTCGGCCGTACCGATCTGCCCGACGCGCTGGACAGGCTGGAGGGGCACGCCGCCCGGACGCTCCGGTAAGCCGGACGCCACCACACCACCCTCGACCCGCCACCGATCGGTACGTTCGAGCCCCCCTCGTCTGGGACGTTGCGCCGGTGCACCGTTGCGCGCTCGCACGGTCCTACCCGGACGGTCCTACGCGCCGTACCAGATTCCCTCTGTGGCCGGACGGGATCGCGTTCTAGCGTTCGCGCAGCCCTTCTGGGGGGACGGGCGCCGCAGCGGATGCGGTGGACACGAGCGGAATAGCCCACCCTCCTCCCAGGGTTCGATCGCCGTCCCCGCATCCGCAGTGCGGTCACAAAGCAGCCTCACCCATCGCCGCCGGGCACCCTCACGGGGCGGGTGTCCGGCGGCGCTCCTCCTATACTCGGCACTCCCGTGCGGCTCCCCGCCGCCGCATCCCCGGAGTCCTGCCGTTGATCTCATCGCTCGCCGCGATGCTGCAGGTGAGCCTCCGCCGATCCCGCGCCTCGTGGCCGATCGTGGGCGCCGCAGGCGTGATCTGTGTCCTGGCGTCGACGCTGATGGCGGCCGGGCCGATGTACGCGGGCGCCGTGTCGATCGCCGGTCTCCACCGCGTCCTTGCCGATGCACCAGTGACGGACGCCAACGTCGCGGTGTCGTTCCGGGTGGACCCCGCGGCGTGGGACGCGGCTGATCAAGCCGTCCGCGATGCGCTCGATCGAGCCATCGGGCGAGCCGGTGGCACGGTCAGCGCCTACGGTCGCTCCGATAGCTTCGAGCTTCCCGGCCGACCGGCCGGTGAGCTGACCGACCTCGTCACCGTCGCGTTCGCCGACGGCATCGAGGAGCACGCGGATCTCGTCGATGGCGTCTGGCCGGCTGAGGGCGCGGCGGGCGAGCCGATGGATGTCGCGGTGTCCGAGGACGTGGCGAGCCGCCTCGGTCTTGCCGTCGGTGCCGACCTCAGACTCGTGAGCCGGGCGACGGACGACTTCAGCGTGCCGGCGCGTGTCGCCGGGACGTTCCGCATCCGTGACCCACGGGACCCGTTCTGGTGGGAGGAGCCCCAGGTCGTCGACGGACTGGTGACGAGCGAGCGATTCGCGACGCACGGCCCGTTGTTCACGAGCCGCTCGGCGTTCCTCGCACGCGCGACCTCGGGCCGGACGGAGGTCGGGTGGCGGGCGTTCCCGCGGCCCGATGGTCTCCGGCTGGAGGACATCGCCGCCGTGCGATCGGCCGTCGCGGGACTCCGGCAGCGGATCGAGGCGGCGATGGCCGGCACCTCGGTCACGGTCGAGACGGGCCTGCCGGCGATCCTCCAGGAGACCGAGCGGTCCCTGCTCGTGAGTCGGACCGGCGTGCTGCTGCTCACCGCGCAGTTCGTGGTGCTGGCCGCCTACGCGGTCCTCCTCAGCGCGGCCCTGCTCGTCGAGCACCGGCGAACGGACACCGCGATGCTCCGTTCCCGCGGGGCCGGGCCGGCACGGATCGGGCTGCTGTCACTGGTCGAGGGGCTGCTCCTCACGATGCCCGCCGCGCTCCTCGGCCCCCTCGTCGCGGCGGTCGGGCTGCGGCTGCTGAACGTCACCGGGCCGCTCGCCGAGATCGGCCTGCGCATCGATCCGCTCCTGACATCTGACGCGTTCGTGGCCTCGTCCATCGCGGCGGCGGCGTGCCTCGTCGCGCTACTGCTGCCGGCCCTGCCTCGGATCCGCGCGGTCACCGCCGTCCATGGCAGTGTCGGCCGAGCCGAGACGCGCACGGTCGGCCAGCGCTTCGGCCTCGATGTCGCGCTCCTCGCGATCGCCGGGATCGGCCTGTGGCAGCTCCGGCTGTACGGAGCGCCGTTGACGCGCTCGGTCCAGGGAACGCTGGGGATCGACCCGTTGATCGTCGCGACGCCGGCGATCGGGTTCCTGGCCGGCGCGGTCCTCGCTCTGCGGATAGTGCCACTGATCTCCGCGGCCATCGAGCGCGTGACGTCGCGCCGCCGAACGCTCGTCCCGTCGCTCGGCGCTCGCCAGCTGTCCAGGCGGCCGCTCCGCTATACGCGCGCGGCGCTCCTGCTGATGCTCGCCGTGTCCATGGGCGTGTTCGCGATCACCTATACACGCACCTGGAGCGATTCGCAGCGCGACCAGGCGACCTTCCAGGTCGGCGCCGACGTCCGTGCAGAGCCGGGTCGGCGCACCGTGGATCCTCCGCCGTGGGCACTCCGCCGCACGTATGCGGACGTCGAGGGCGTGACCCAGGCGATGGCCGTCGGCCTGTCGACGATCCGCGTCCCGCGGGCCGAGGGGTCGGGGACGCTGATCGGCATCGACGCCGACGTTGCGGGCGACGTCATCCGGCTGCGGCCCGACATGCTCGATGGCTCCGTCACCGACCTCGTCGCGCCCCTTGCCTCCTCCAGGCCGATGATCGAGGCAGTCAGGCTGCCGGGAGAGCCGCGCCGGCTTCGCGTGGACCTGATGGTCAGCGTCGATCGGCTCCAGGCATTCCTGCCCGATCCCGAGACCGGCGAGGTGGTGGTGACGCAGGTCGATCCATCGACCCTCGTCGGCCGCCACGAGATCCAGACGGCGGTGGTCGTGCGCGACGCGGCCGGGCAGATGTCGCGCTTCGGCGGCTCCGCGGTGCCTTTCGCTGCGGGCACGCGGCGCGTCGAGATATCGCTTGGCGATACCACGCGCACAGCGGAGCGTTTCGCGAACCCGCTCGACCTGCTCGCCGTCGAGGTCGGCGTCGTGCTCCCGGACAACGTCGAGCTCACCGCCGGCTCGGTGCGCGTCGAGGCGGTCGCCGCGAGCAGCCCACCGGAACCCGCCGATCATTGGCAGCCGGTCTCGATGGACCTCGACCATGGCTGGCGGTCGACCGCGTCGATCCACGGGCTGCCGCATCAGGGCGTGGTCGGCAACGGCGGGCGCGGGACGATCGGCATCGACATCCCCGCCGACGGGCTGCCGACCGTGATCGGCGCCGACGAGGTCGGCCGCGGGACGGTCATCACCTTCGCACCACGGGATCTCGATCTCGTCGGCGATCAACCGATCCCTGCCGTGGCGACAAAGGCATACCTCGAGGCGACCGCACGGAGCGTCGGCGACGTCGTGCCGGTGGACGTCGGCGGGGTCGATCGCCAGTTCCGCATCACCTCGGCGATCCGGGCATTCCCGGCGCTCACGCCCACGACGCCCGCGCTCGTCATCGACCTTCCGACGCTGGCCGCGTTGCGCTTCGAGGGGAGCGATGCGATCGACCCCCCCGACGCGTGGTGGTTCACCGTCGAACCCGGCAGCGACGATGCCGTGGCCACGCGACTCCGTGAGCCGACGGTCGGCAGCGCGTCGGTCGTCACCCTCGCGGAGCGTGCTGAGGCTCTGGCGACCGACCCGGTCGCCCTCGGGATCATCGGCGCACTCGGGATCGGGATCGCGGCTGCGGCGGCCTTCGCGGTCGTGGGCTTCGTCGTCAGCGCCGCCGTATCGGCGCGTGAGCGCGTCACGGAGTTCGCGCTCCTCCGGGCGCTCGGGCTGTCGTCCCGGCAGCTCTCCGGCTGGCTGTCGCTCGAGAACGCGACGCTCGCCCTGATCAGCCTTGTCGCGGGAACCGGCCTCGGGCTGCTCGTCGCGTGGGTCGCGCTGCCATTCGTGACCGTCACGCGCCGGGCGGAGACCGCGTTCCCGCCGGTCGAGGTCGCGGTGCCGTGGTCGACCATCGCCGTTCTCGAGGTCGTCGGCATCGTCGCGCTCTCGATCGCGATCGTCGGCCTCACGTGGTCGCTCGGTCGCGTGGCGATGGCGTCGACGCTGCGGAAGGGCGAGGACTGACGTGCGCGGCCTCGCCGCGATCACGGCCATCCTGCGTCGGGCACGGGCCGAACGCGGCGTCCTCCTGACGCTGTTCGGACTCGTTGCGGTCACGTCGCTCGTCGTGGCGCTGAGCCCGCGGCTGTTCGAGCGTGTCGCGGACGACGGGCTCCGCTACGACATCGGCCGATCGACGAGTCAGCAGCGCGACCTCCAGTTCACCTCCACCGGCGAGATCCGAGCCGGCACGGACGACCCGATGGGATTCGTCCGTGCCCGCGGCGAGAACGTGGCCGAGCGCGTGCCCGGCTCGGTGCTCGATATCGTCGACGCGTCCGACTTCGTCGTGGAGACACCGCGCTTCGGGCTCGTCGAACCACCGAACTACACGACGTTCGTGACGCTTCGCTACCAGGACGGCGTCGAGGATCGACTGGCC
>DATHTG010000240.1:0-1700 GCA_035463515.1 Candidatus Limnocylindrales bacterium | reverse complement strand
GTTCCGGGAGTCGATCGCTGGCACCCGTCGGCGCACCCGGCGCGGGCGCTGCCCGCCGATGCTCGGGCGCGCGGGCGACGCGTGCGTGGACGATCGCCTCGCTCGTGAGGGCCGTGGCGGGGATCCGTGCCAGCTCGGCTCCCTCGCGGGTGACCGTGATGTCCCCGTCATCGGTGACGCGGCCGATGACCGCAGCCGGCAGGCCCCAGCGTGTTGCGACCTCGCGAACGGCGTCCCAGTCCTCGGAGCGGACGATCGCGCACATCCGTTCCTGGGACTCCGAGATCATGACCTCGAACGGGGCCATGTCCGGCTCCCGGCGCGGGATCGCGTCGAGATCGACACGGATCCCGGTACCCGCGCGGTCGGCCGTCTCGGACACGGCACACGTGATGCCACCCGCGCCGAGGTCCTGCAGACCCTCCACGAGGCCACGCCCGATCAGCTCGAGCGACACCTCGATGAGCAACTTCTCCGCGAACGGGTCGCCGACCTGGACGGATGGTCGTTTCGACGGATCGTCCTCGGTGAACGTCGCGCTCGCCAGGACCGAGGCGCCGCCGATCCCGTCGCGTCCCGTCGTCGACCCGAACAGCACCACGAGGTTGCCGGGCCCCGGGGCGGCAGCGGTGGTGAGCCGCCGTTCGTCGAGCACGCCGATCGCCATGACATTGACGAGCGGGTTGCCCTGGTAGGTCGGGTCGAAGACGAGCTCGCCCCCGACCGTGGGGATGCCCACGCAATTGCCGTACCCGCCCACGCCGCGGACGACGCCGTCGACGAGGTGCCGGGTCCGCGTGTCGGAGGGATCGCCGAAGCGGAGCGCGTCGAGGACCGCGATCGGGCGCGCGCCCATGGTGAAGATGTCGCGCAGGATGCCGCCGACGCCCGTGGCCGCACCCTGGTATGGCTCGACCGCCGAAGGATGGTTGTGTGACTCGATCTTGAAGGCGACCGCGAGCCCGTCGCCGATCGAGATCACCCCGGCGTTCTCACCCGGGCCGGCGACGACGCCTTCACCCGCCGTGGGCAGCGTCCGCAGGAGCGGCTTGGAGCTCTTGTACGAGCAATGCTCGCTCCACATGACACTGAACATGGCGAGCTCGAGCTCGTTCGGCTCGCGACCGTCGAGGCGGTCGCGGACGGCGTCGAGCTCCTCATCGGTCAGCCCGAGTCGGCGGTGGAGCGGCTCGACGGCGTCTGCCGATGGGGCATGCTCGCGCGGCTCGGCGATCATCATCGCGCCACGGCCGGCTCGAGGGGGCGTTCGCCCGCCGCTGCGCGAGCGGCGCTGTCGACCAGCGACCGGATGATGGGGAACCCGTCGGCTGACCCGAGGATCGCTTCGGAGGCGCGCTCGGGGTGGGGCATCAGTCCGGCGACATTGCCAGCCGCGTTCAGGACACCGGCGATCGCGCGGAGGCTGCCGTTCGGGTTGGCGGCCCGGTCGTCGTCGGCAGTGCGCTCCCCCGCCCCGTCGACATAGTGGAAGAGGATCTGGCCGTTCGCTTCGAGTTCGTCGAGGGTCGCGTCGTCCGCGTAATAGCAGCCTTCGCCATGCGCGATGGGCATCCGCAGCGGCCGTCCCACTGCCTCCAGCGCGTGGGTGAAGGGCGTATCGAGTCGCTCCGCGGCGATGTGCACGTCGCGCCCGAGGAACCGCAGACCGCGGTTGCGCAGCAAGGCACCCGGGACGAGGC
>DATHTG010000239.1:0-4038 GCA_035463515.1 Candidatus Limnocylindrales bacterium | reverse complement strand
CCTGGGCCGCTGGCGCGCCATCGATCCGCGTGATGCTGCCCTGGACGTCGATCTCCTGGACCTCGGCGACGCTATCGAGCGGAGCTTTCACGGCGGTCCCCACCGGCAGGTCGCGCAGGTCCGCGACCGACGTGACCGAGTCGGGATCGAGCTGGATCACGACGTCGACCGGCTCCGCACCGGCTTCGATCGTGGTGGTGGTGGCGGTCGTGGGCACGAGCGCGGCGCGCACATCGGCCGCGATCTGGGCCGCCGTCGAGCCGACGTTGATCGCCTTGTTCGGGTCGACCGTGACGGTCACCGTCGGCGTGGCCTTGACCAGGTCGCTCTTGAGGTTCACGAGGTCGGTCCGATCCGAGAGGGCCGACACCAGCGTGGTCGTCGCCGCTTCGACATCGTCGGGATCGGCGCCGGACACGACGACATCGAGGTTGTTCGACGTGAACCCTGCCGATTCCGAGACGTTGACGTCGAAGCCATCGGTCTTCACCGGCGTGAGCGCCTGCGAAAGCTCCTGGGTCTTCTCGTCCAGGTCGACGCCGGGTGCGTAGCGCACCGTCAACGTGGCGGAGTTGGCCGGCTGCCCCTGGAGCGCGGCGACGACGGCGCGGAAGCCGAGGTCGCCTTCACCGGGGACGCTCGTCTGGACGAGGTCGACGTCGGGCAGGTCGAGGACGAGATCCTCCGCCTCCGTCGCCCGGTCGAGGACGGCCTGCGAACTGGTCCCCGACGCAGGGATCACGACGGCCTGGAGGATCTTCTCGGAGCCCGCATTGATGAACTGCGTCGGGAGGCTCGAGACGAGCGAGAGCGAGGCCGCGAAGAGGGCCGTGGAGATCGCGAGGACGCCCCACTTCGTCCAGCGGTTACGGAGGGCGATCGAGATGGCCGGGACGTAGGCCCGGATCCACAGCGAGTTCTTCGGTTCGCCGTGCTCATCGATCGACAGCCGGACGCGATCGATCACGAGGTACGCCAAGACGGGCACGACCGTGAGTGCGCAGACCAGCGATGCGAGCAGCGCGAAGGTGACGGTCAGCGAGAACGGCAGGAAGAACTGCGTGACGAGGCCGCCGACGAAGCCGAGGGGCAGGAAGACGGCTACGGTCGTGAGGGTCGACGCCGTGATGGCCCCGGCCACCTCGCGCGGGCCCCGCGTCACGGCGGTGAGCCGGTCCTCGCCGAGGGCCCGATGGCGGTAGATGTTCTCGAGGACGACGATCGCGTCGTCGACGACCCGGCCGACAGCGACGGCCAACCCGCCCAGGGTCATGATGTTCAGGCTGATCCCGGTGAGCTGCATGATCACGAGCGCCGTGAGCACGGAAAGCGGGATGCTGATGGCCGCCACGAGCGTCGAGCGCAGACTGAACAGGAACAGGAAGATCGTGATCACCGCGAAGAGCGCACCGAGCCCGCCCTCGCGGAGCAGGCCATCCTGCGATTCCTTGATGAACGACGAGAGGTCCTGGACCACGGCGACACTCACCGTGTCGGCATGGCGGCTCCCGGCCTCCTTGAGGGCCGCCTGGACCGTCTCCGCCACATCGACCGTGTTGGCGGTCGATGACTTCGTCACGGTGAGCGTCAGCGCGGGCTGACCGTCCGTCCGCGCGTAGCCGGTGGTGGCGACGCCTTCGGCCTCGACCGTGCCGAGGTCACCGAGCGTTACCGGCGTCGGCTCGGTCGGCGTGGCCGGCGACGCGGTCGGGGTGGCCGGCGACGCGGCCGGATCCGGTGACGCCGCAGGTCCGGCACCCGCGCCGCCGCCTTGCGGGGCGGCGGGCATCTTCACCCCGACCACGAGGTCCCGGATCGCGTCGACCGACCCGAGCTCGCCGGTCGTCGACACAGGCACCTTCGCGCCATCGGTCGACAGTTGACCAGAGGGCAGCGTGAGGTCGTTGGCCTGCAGCACGCCTGTGATCTGCGCGACCGTGATCCTGTTCTCCGCGAGCTTGTCCGGGTCGAGCGTGACGAGGACCTGCTCCTCCAGGCCGCCCGTCAGGTCGGCGCTGGCGACGCCCTCGAGACCGAGGATCTCCGGGATGATCTCGGTCCGCGCGATGTCGGCGGCCGCCTCGAGGCCGTCCTCCGAGGTGGCGGCGATCGATGCGATCACGACCGGGGACGCATTGATGTTCAGCGCCGAAACGTCGGGGTCCACGGCGTCGGGTAGCCCGGCGCCAGCGATGTTGTCCTCGATCGCGGCCTGCGTCTCCTTGACGTCGGTCCCGAACGAGAACTGCGCGACGATGAGCGCGACCGAGTTCGCGGAGGTCGATCGCAGGTTCTCGAGGCGCGGGACGCCCGAGATCGCACGCTCGATCGGTTCGGCGACCTGGTTCGCGACATCGGTCGCGGACGCGCCGGGCAGCGGCGCGACGACGGTGATGACCGGGAAGTCGATGTCGGGCAGCAACTCCTGCTGGAGGTTGCTCCAGGCCGAGATGCCGGCGGCGAAGAGGGCGGCGGCCAGGAGCAGCGTCACGCTCCGCTTTGCGACGGCCAGCTCGGAGAGGCGGCTCATGGGCGTTCCTTTCGGGGGTCGGGGGCAGACACTGCGGTCGCCTCGTCGGCGACACGGCTGAGGATCTCGATCGAGCGGCGGACGGTCCGTAGCTCGTCGGGGCGGAGGCGGGCGATGAGCTCGCGGAACTGCGCGTTCCCGAGATCCCGCATCTGGTCGAGGAACGCCGTCCCAGCGGGCGTGGCGGCGATGACGACCTGCCGGCGGTCGGCTGGGTCATCGTGCCGAGTCACGAATCCGCGATCGACGAGTCGATCGACGAGCCCGCTGACCGTCGAGATCGAGACACCGAGCAGCGAGACCAGGCGAGACATGCGCGTCTCACCGGTCGCCGCGATCAGGTGAAGGCAACGCAGTTGCGCCATCGAGACGTTCACGTCCATCGGTGGCTGGTGCGCGGCCGCCATGAGATCCATCAGCCGCGCGAAGGCGGCGACGGTAGCGGCGACCTCGCTGGCGTGGACATGGCGCTTGTCGTCAGTCATGACCGAATGGTCCGGTATCTCCCGATGTTTCGGTGAGACCGAACTATACAAGGCTGTCGTGGATCCCAGATAAGTCGCAGCTAATCGGGTCTCGCGATACTCCTGGTCACGGCATCGACCGGGCACTCCTCGATGGGGTCGGCCGTCGACGACCGGTGCCGGGACCCGGTGGAGGTCGAACCGCCATGCCGCAGCGCATCCGTGAAACCCTGACCAGCCTGCTTCCCGTCGTCGCGATGCTCGCCGTCACGGTCGCCCGCCGCTGGTGGCCGTGACCAGGGTCAGGTCCGAGCGCCGACCGCCGTCGAGCTGATGCGGGTCGCGATGTAGACGGGAACGACCGAGAACACGATCAGCACCAGGGCGACCACGTTGACGACCGGCAACTCGTTCGGTCGCTGGATCGCTGCGAGGATCCACATCGGGACGGTCTGCGTGCCGGCACCCGCAGTGAAGTTCGTGACGATGATCTCGTCGAAGCTCAAGGCGAACGCCAACAGACCCCCTGAAAGCAATGCCGTACCCATCCCGGGCAGGGTGACGCGGCGGAACGTCGTGAAGACGTCGGCGCCGAGATCGGCCGACGCCTCCTCGGGCGACCGCGGTAAGCGTCGGAGCCGGGCGATGACGTTGTTGTAGGCGATCACCACGCAGAACGTGGCGTGGCCGATCACGATCGTCAGCAGACCGAAATCGATGCCGAGGGTCACGAACGAGGTCCGCAGGGCGATGCCGGTGACCACGCCCGGAAGGGCGATGGGAAGGACAAGGAAGAACGAGATCGTCTGGCGCCCGAAGAAGTCGTAGCGCTGGACCGCGAGCGCCGCCAGCGTGCCAAGGATCAGCGCGAGCGCTGTCGCTGCTGACGCGACGACGAACGTGTTGACGACTGCCTGCCGGACCGCCGGATTCGTCGCGGCTTCGGCGAACCATCGGAGCGTCACGCCCGTCGGCGGCCACGCCTGGATGCGACTCGGGTTGAACGCGTAGATGGCCAGGATCACGAGCGGGAGGTAGAGGAAG
>DATHTG010000238.1:0-4437 GCA_035463515.1 Candidatus Limnocylindrales bacterium | reverse complement strand
CTGTTCGCCCTCTCGATCGCGGCGTTCCCCGAGGAACTGCCACGGGACGTGATGGTCGAGGTCTTCGGCGGGGCCTCCGACACGGTCCGCCGGGCCGGCGGATCGCTCGCGGGTGGCCACACGATCCGGGACGCCGAGCCCAAGTACGGCCTGGCAGTCATCGGTGCCGCGCACCCCGATCGGTTGCTCAGAAAGGGCGGCGCGCGGCCCGGCGACACACTCGTGCTGACGAAGCCACTCGGGACCGGCGTGCTCGTATCCGGCTCGCGCCAGGGACGCACGGCACCCGACGACCTCGCGGCCGCGATCGACGGCATGCGGTCCCTCAACCTGGCTGCGTCCGAGGTCCTCGTCGCGGATGGCGTCCGTGCGGCGACCGACGTCACCGGCTTCGGTCTCCTCGGCCACGGCCTGGAGATGGCACGCGCATCCGGAGTGCGCTTCGCCTTCGATGCGGCGGCGTTACCCGCGCTGTCCGGAGCGCTCGATCTCGCGCGCGAAGGCGTCGAGACCGGCGGCGCCGCCCACAACCGACGCTTCGTGGCAGGTGATCTCGAGGTGGCGGCGCACGTCGACCCCGCCCACGTGACCCTGGCTCATGATCCGCAGACGAGCGGCGGCCTCCTGACCGCGGTCCCCCGAGAGCGCCTTGAGCGGGTCCTGAGCGATCTCGACGACGCCGGTGTCCCGGCGTGGCGGATCGGTCACGTGACAGAAGGAACGGGAGTCGCGCTCGCCTGACCCGTGCCTGCCAGTCACGACTTCAGCCTCGAATGCCGGTCGAGCCGCGCCCACCGCGTTCATCCGTGACTGGCACCCACCATCCGCGGCCAGACGACCGCCGCAGGATGGACTCGCCCCGAACGCGGTGGCGACAACCACCGCTCGCGACGTGGTGACTCAGCGCAGCCGAGCGGCGGCGACCCCCGCAGCGATGACGACCGCGAACAGCGCGAAGGGCAGGACTGACATCAGATAGGCAGAAAGGAAGATCCCGGGCGCACCTTCCTCGCCATACGAGAGCATCTGCTGCCAGGTCCAGAGCACGGAGAGCCCGACGCCGACGAGGCCCCCCGCGACGATCCCCGGCACGGCGATCATCAGGATGCGCGGTCCACGCTTGATGCCGATCGCGCGGTCGATGACCTCCGCGATGATCCCGCCACCGAAGAACGCGACGACCAGCCCGAAGATCGAGAAGCTGCTCCCGGCGTAGCCGACGATCGCGCCACCGCCGACCGCGAGCACGGCAGCGATGACGATCTGGGTCGGTCGCAGCGATGCGAGGGCGTCGCGCGACGGCTTGCCGCACGTCTTGCAGCGCAAGCCGACCGGTCCGTCCATCGCGCATTTCATGCAGATCGGCTGGTCGCAGCGGCCGCAGCGCACCCACGTCTCGCGCTCGGGATGGCGGTAGCAGTGGAGTGGCTGCGGCTCGGACAGGTCGGCGGTGATCGCGGTCGACATCGTTCCCCTCGGTCGATCTCGATGCGGAGGGTGGCCTTCGAACCGGCGGTCGTCAAGCGGTACACTCGGGCGGTCGTCAACCGCAGGAGAGCACCCGTATGGGGAAACCCTACGTTCGGCTGACCCAGCCCCTCGTCCGCGATGCGAAGGGGGCCCCGCTTCGCCCAGCCAGCTGGGATGAGGCGCTCGACCGCGTCGTCGCCGGGTTCACGGCCGCCAAGGCGGCACATGGCCCGACGACGTTCGGCACCTTCAGCTGCAGCAAGGCGACCAACGAGGTCAACTTCGCCGCGCAGAAGTTCAGCCGCGTGGTCCTGGGCAGCAACAACATCGACAGCTGCAACCGGACCTGACACGCCCCGAGCGTCGCCGGTCTGGCGACCGTGTTCGGTGCCGGTGGCGGCACAAGTTCATACCGTGAGGTCGAGGACACCGATCTGATCGTCCTCTGGGGCAGCAATGCTCGGGAGACGCACCCGATCTTCTTCCACCACGTCCTCAAGGCCATCAACAAGGGCGCTCGCCTGATCGCCGTCGACCCGCGCCGGACGTCGAGTGCCGAGTGGGCGGACACGTGGCTAGGCCTCGACGTCGGCAGCGACATCGCCCTCGCGAACGCGGTCGGGCGCGAGATCATCGCTGCCGGCCTCGAGCGACGCGAGTTCATCGACCGCGCGACCGTCGACTTCGACGCCTACAAGGCGAAGGTCGAGCCGTACACGCTCGACTACGCCGAGCGCGAGACCGGTGTGCCGGCCGACGCCATCCGGGATCTCGCGCAGGCCCTCGCGACGGCGCCCCGAGCGATGATCTGCTGGACGCTCGGCATCACCGAGCACCACAACGCGGTCGACAACGTCCTGTCGCTGATCGACCTTGCGCTGCTGACGGGCCACGTCGGTCGATACGGGAGCGGCATCAATCCGCTCCGGGGCCAGAACAACGTGCAGGGCGGCGGCGACATGGGCGCCCTGCCGGATCGACTTCCCGGCTTCCAGCACGTCGAGAACGACGCGCTCCGTGCGAAGTTCGATGCTGCCTGGGGCGTGACGATCCCACCGCAGCGCGGCTGGCACCTGTCAGGGATGTTCGACGCGATGGAGCGTGGGGACCTGACAGCGGTGTATTGCATCGGCGAGAACCCGGTCCAGTCCGAGGCCGACCAGCGCCGCGCGATCGAGCTCCTGTCGGGCCTCGAGTTCTTCGTGGTCCAGGATCTCTTCCTGACCAAGACCGGCGAGCTCGCGGACGTCGTCCTGCCCGCCAGCGCGGCGTGGGCCGAGGGCGAGGGAACCGTGACGAACTCGGAGCGACGGGTCCAGCGCGTCCGGAAGGCGGTCGACCCACCAGCGGGGGCGCACGACGACCTCGACATCATCTTCGCGATCGCGAACCGGATGGGTCACGAGTGGGGCGAGGCGTCTGCCGAACGAGTCTGGGATGAGGTCCGGTCGCTGTCGCCGGTGCACGCCGGCATGACCTATCGCCGGCTCGAGGAGCTCGATGGCATCCAGTGGCCGTGCTACGACGAGACGCATCCCGGTGAGCTGTTCCTCCACAGCCGCCTGTGGGAGGACCCGGTGCCGGGAAACAAGGCGCCGTTCGTGCCCGTCGATCATGACCCACCCGTCGACCGATTGACCGACGATTTCCCGATCCGTCTCACGACCGGACGCCGACTCGACTCGTACAACACCGGGGTCCAGTCGGCTGGCTATACGTCGCCGCTCCGTCGCGGCGAGTCGCTGGATATCTCGCCCGAGGATGCCGAAGCGCTCCACGTCGCGGACGGTGAGCGGGTATGCGTGATCTCACGGCGCGGGCGGATCGAGGCGCCGATCAGGATCGATCCGTCGCTCCGTCCCGGCCTGACCTTCATGACGCTCCACTTCCAGGATGACGTGGCCACGAATCTGCTCACCATCGACGCGACTGACCCCAAGTCCGGCACGGCGGAGTTCAAGGCGACCGCGATCCGGATCGAGAAGATCGGCCAGGCTGTGCCGGCCTGACATGGCAGAGGTTCGGATCGTGGCCGCCACCGGACTCGTCGACAGCGTGGCGACGCCCGGGATGGAGCGTCGGATCGGGACCGGCCAGACCGTGGGGAACGTGGATGGCCCGGATGACTGAGCCCGAAACCGCCCGAACGAACGTCGAGCCGCCAGTGAGCGAGGAGGACCGCGAAGCGACCGGCCACGACACGGCCGGTCTCGTGTCCGACCCGATGTGGTACGCGATCCTCAACGATCCCGACTCGGGATTCGCGATGGGTCGCAATTGGTTCCGGATGATCCCGAGCTCGCCGCGCTGCAAACTGTGCGCGGCGCCGTTCAAGGGTCCCGGCGCGCCGCTGATGCGAATCCTGGACCGCGGCCCGTGGGAGAAGAACCCGACGATCTGCGGGTTGTGCTTCAAGCAGCTTGAGAAGGGCCGAGGCGGTGCCGAGATCCGACTGAGCATGTTGTTCGCCGACGTCCGCGGCTCGACGGGCCTCGCCGAGACGATGGGCCCGACGGCCTTCCGACGCCTGCTCGACCGGTTCTACCGCGAGGCGACGAACGTCCTCGTTGCTCGCGACGCGGTCCTCGACAAGTTCGTCGGCGACGAGGTCGTCGCGCTGTTCCTACCAGTCCTCAACGGGGACGATCATCCCAAGGACGCGGTCGACGCGGCGCGGGCGCTGCTCGAAGTGACCGGCCACGGGACCAAGGCAGGACCGTGGATCCCACTCGGAGCAGGGGTCCACACCGGCCTTGCCTACGTCGGCTCGGTCGGTGACACGGTCACGGACTTCACGGCGCTCGGCGACAGTGTCAATGTCACCGCTCGACTGGCATCGGCGGCAGCGGACGGGGAGATCCTCGTCAGCGCCGATGCAGCCGAAGCGGCCGGTGTGGATGCGTCCCTGGAAGCGCGGACGCTATCGCTCCGCGGCCGGACCGAGCCGCTCGACGTCCGGGTCATCCG
>DATHTG010000237.1:0-3542 GCA_035463515.1 Candidatus Limnocylindrales bacterium | reverse complement strand
TGCAGAGCGTCACGAACCGGTCGATGCCGAACTCTTCGATGTCGCGCTTCGACGTGAACCCGAGGTCACGCTCGACGTTGACCTCGACCCACAGGCCCTGGCAGTCGAACCCGTTCTGGTAGCGCTGATCCTCGCCGAGTGCCCCCGGCGCGGCTGGCACTACAAGGGCCACGACACGCTGCCATGGTGCGCCCGCTGCGGCACCGGGCTCTCGCAGATGGAGATGAACGAGGGCTATCAGGATCGCGAGGACCCGGGACTGACGGTGAAGTTGCCCCTCCTCGACCGGCCGGGTGAATCACTGCTCGTCTGGACGACGACGCCCTGGACCCTGACGTCCAACGTCGCTGCGGCGGTGGGCGAGGACCTCCGGTATGTCAAGGTCCACCAACGCGACGAGACGTATTGGCTCGGGAAGGGCACGCTCAGGACCGCGCTCGAAGGTCCGTTCGAGGTGCTGGACGAGGTCGCCGGGAGCGCCCTCGTCGGGTGGCGCTACGAGGGACCGTTCGACGATCTACCCGCGGTCCGCGAGACCTTCTCCAAAGCCGGCTACGAGCACCGCGTCGTGCCGTGGGACGAGGTCGGCGAGGAGGAGGGGACCGGCATCGTCCACATCGCTCCGGGCTGCGGTGCCGAGGACTTCCAGCTGGGCAAGACGCTCGGTCTGCCGGTCGTCGCCCCGATCGACGAGTCGGGCATCTTCTTCGACGGGTTCGGGTCGCTCAGTCACCGGGACGTGCGCGACGTCGCGGACCCGATCGTCGAGCACCTCAAGGACACGGACCGCTTCTATCGGCTCGAGCCGTACCTCCACCGCTATCCGCACTGCTGGCGGTGCGGCACGCCACTCGTATTCCGCCTCGTCGACGAGTGGTTCATCAGCATGGGCGAGGTCTACGACAAGCCGCGGGAGGAGCTGAGCCGCGACGAGATCGACCGGAGCCTTCGCTACCAGATCATGGAGGTCGTGGACCGCATCCGCTGGATCCCGGAATTCGGCTACGAGCGTGAGCTCGATTGGCTCCGGAACATGCACGACTGGATGATCAGCAAGAAGCGGTACTGGGGGCTGGCGCTGCCGATCTACGACTGCACGACGTGCGGGACGATCGACGTCATCGGTGGGCGCGACGAGCTGGAGAAGCGGGCGGTCGAGGGCTGGGATGCGTTCGAAGGCCACACGCCCCATCGACCGTGGATCGACGAGGTCAAGATCGCCTGCCCGAACTGCGGGCAGCCGGTCGAACGGATCAAGGATGTGGGCAACCCCTGGCTTGACGCCGGGATCGTGCCGTTCTCGACGCTCCACTACCGCGAGGACCCTGACTACTGGCAAAAGTGGTTCCCAGCCGATTTCATCACGGAGAGCTTCCCCGGCCAGTTCCGCAACTGGTTCTACTCGATGCTCGCGATGTCGACCGTGCTCGTCCACGAGGAGCCGTTCAAGACGATCTTCGGCTACGCCCTGGTCTATGGCGAAGACGGCCGCCCGATGCACAAGAGCTGGGGCAACGCGATCGATTTCGACGAGGCGGCCGAGCGGATGGGCGTCGACGTGATGCGCTGGATGTTCGCGAAGGCTCGCCCCGAGGAGAACATCCTGTTCGGCTGGCACGCGGCCGACGAGGCGCGCCGCGAGCTGCTGATCCTCTGGAACGTCTATGCGTTCTTCGTCACGTACGCGCGCTTGGCCGCCTGGACGCCGTCCGGGATCGCGATGCCGGCAGGCGAGTCCGTACTCGACCGCTGGATCCTCTCGCGAGCCGCCTGGCTCGCCGACGAGGTCCGTGGACGCCTGTCCGATGTCGACGCCGTCGGCGCGAGCCGCGCTCTGAGCACGTTCATCGACGACCTCTCGACGTGGTATCTGCGCCGCTCGCGCGACCGGATGAGGCCGGGGGCGGACGCCGTCGACCGTGACGCCGCATTCGCGACGCTGCACACGGCTCTGGTCGGGCTGTCGCGGACGCTGGCGCCGATCCTGCCGTTCCTGTCCGAGACGCTCTACCAGAACCTGGTCGTCGCGGTCGTTCCGGAGGCGCCCGACAGCGTCCATCTCACGCGCTGGCCGTCCGACGAGCTCACCGCCCACCGCGATGAGGAGCTGGAGCGGTCGATGGCGATCGCGCGGTCGGCCGTCGAGCTGGCTCGGACGCTGCGCGGCAACAACCGTCTCAAGACCCGGCAGCCACTCGCAAAGGCCTGGCTCGCGGTCCCGGGAGGCGACGGCAGCCTGCCGGCGGACCTCATGGACATCATCGCCGAGGAGATCAACGTCAAGGCGGTCGAGCCGATCGCGGATGGCTCCGAGCTCATCGACCGGCGGGTCAAGGTGCTCCTGCCGAAGGTCGGCAAGCGGCTCGGATCGGCGATCCCCGGCGTGATGGCAGCAGCTCGAGACGGCGACGTGACCTTCCACGACGACGGATCGGTGACGATCGCGGGCGAGACGCTGACCGCTGAGGAGATCGAGGTCCAGGCGACCCCCCGCCCGGGAACGGCCGTGGCGGAGGATGATGGCATCGTGATGGTGCTCGATACGGAGCTGACCGGTGAGCTGCGGGCCGAGGGTGACGCCCGCGAGCTGGCGCGCGCGGTCCAGGACCTGCGACGCGACGCGGGCCTGGAGCTGGACGACCGGATCGAGCTCTGGGCCGAAGGGCTGGCGCCTGCCGTGGCGATCCATCTTCCGACCGTCGCCGAGGACACGCTCGCGGAGCTCCGCGACGGGGAGATCCCGGCCGACGCCAATCGCGCGTCCGTCGACCTCGACGCCGGCCCGGTGACGATCGCCCTCCGGAGGCACGTTTGAGCTCGATGACGGCGCGCGCGGCTCGGGCCACCCCCCGGACACGAGCCCGCTGGCCGATCTTCGTCGTGCTCGCCGCGGCCGTCCTCGTCGTCGATCAGGTGACGAAGGCGTGGCTCGTCTCGTTCCTCTCGCCAGGAGAACGGGTCCAGGTCGTCGGTGACTACGTCCGGCTGATCCACTCGCAGAACACCGGTGCGCTCTTCGGACTGTTCCGCGACCAGGCGATGTTCTTCGCGATCGTCTCGGTCGGCGTGGTGGGTGTCATCGTCTGGTTCCATCACAGCTCGGGCCGGAACACGCTGTTGTCGGTCGCACTCGTGCTGCTACTCGGCGGCGCGCTCGGCAACATGGCCGATCGCTTCCGCATCGGATACGTCGTCGATTTCGTCGACGTCGGGCTGGGCGACCTGCGCTTCTACACGTTCAATGTCGCTGACTCGGCGATCAGCCTCGCGCTCCTGCTGCTGATCGTCAGCGCATTCATGATCGGGGCCGACGGCCGACGCGACCCGGAGAAGCCGAGTGCCTGAGGCGGCCGTCGCGGCCGGCGTCCGGACCGTCCGCGTGCCGGAAGGGACCGCCGGACGGATCGACCGGTTCATCGCCGACGCGACCGGCCTGTCCAGGAGTCACGTCCAGAAGCTCATCTCCGATGGTCGCCTGACCGTCGACGGCATCCCGGTCCGTGCGAACGCCCTCGTCGCTGCCGGGACCGAAGTCCGCCTCG
>DATHTG010000236.1:0-3327 GCA_035463515.1 Candidatus Limnocylindrales bacterium | reverse complement strand
CGCCCCAGAGAGGCGGGGTCGAGGCACGCTGCCAGGTCGACGCGGGTCCCTCGTCGATCTCGACCTCCACGCCCAGTCGCCGGACCAGCTCGCGCGCCCAGTCGGCACGGGATGCGACGCCGGTATTCACCAGGTGGTGCGTACCAAAGGCGGCGTCGGGATCGTCGCTGCCGAGCAGATCGACGATCGCATCGGCGATGTCGCGGGTGTAGGTCGGGGAGCCGTATTCGTCGCCCACGACCGTCAGTGCCGCTCCCGCACCCGAGGCTCGCTCTGCGGCGCCAAGGATCTTCGTCGGGAAGTCGTTGCCTGGTGGGCCGTACAGCCACGAGGTCCGGACGATGGCCAGGCGCGCGTCGGCCTCACGGTACGCCGCCGCGGCCGCGGCCTCGCCGGCGAGCTTCGAGATCCCGTACGGATTCCCCGGCGAGGGCGGATCGTCCGGGAGGTAGCCGCGGTCGTGCGGTCGGGTCCCGTCGAAGACCTCGTTCGTGCTGACGTGGATCAGGTCGATCCCTCGGCCGGCCGTGGCGCCGGCCACGATCCCCACCGCTTCGGCGTTGCGCGCCAGGGCGAGCTCCGGCTCACGGGCGCAGCCATCGACGTCGGTCCAGGCGGCGGTATGGACGACGACCTCCGGCCTGTAGCGGTCCAACAGCGAGTGGATCGCCGCGGGCGCATCGAGGTCGAAGTCCGCACGGCTCCAGGCGATCGGGCCGGCTGGCCCCGTGAACGGCGCCTCGCCGAGTGCCTCGATCAGCGCTCGACCCAGCCGGCCGCCGGCTCCCGTGACGGCGACCCGCATCAGCCCGCGGACCGCAGCCGCGATCCGTATTGGCGCTCGTAATACGCGTCCCAGTCGCCGGATCGCGCGGCGCGCCACCACGGCTCGTTGGCCACGAACCAGTCGACGGTCCGTGCCAGGCCGTCCTCGAAGGTCGTCGCCGGCCGCCAGCCGAGGGCAGCGAGCTTCGACCCGTCCATGGCGTAGCGGCGATCGTGTCCCGGCCTGTCCTCCACGTGACGGACGAGCGACCAGGGCTTCCCCAACCGCTCGAGCAGCAGCCGCACGACGTCGCGGTTGGCCATCTCGACGCCACCGGCGATGTTGTAGGTCTCGCCCGTCGCACCATGGCGGAGGACGTGATCGATGCCGCCGGCGTGGTCGGCGACGTAGAGCCAGTCGCGGCGCTGGAGACCGTCGCCGTAGAGCGGAAGCGGCTGGTCGTCGATCGCATTCGTGACGAACAGCGGGATGAGCTTCTCCGGGTGGTGATACGGCCCGTAGGTGTTCGAGCCGCGGGTGACGACGGCATCAAGGCCGTAGGTCACGACGTACGACCGGACGAGCTGCTCGCCTGCCGCCTTCGCCGCGGCGTACGGCGACCTCGGCGCCAGCACATCGGTCTCGAGCGAGTACCCCTGCTCCACCGAGCCGTAGACCTCGTCGGTCGACACCTGCAGGTAGCGCGGTCGATGCGCGGCCGCCCGGGCGGCCTCGAGCAGGACGTGCACCCCGATGACACCGGTACGCAGGAAGGCCTCGGGATCGAGGATCGAGCGGTCGACGTGCGATTCCGCGGCGAAGTTCAGGATGGCGTCGGCGTCGGCGACCAGCGGCCCGACGACGTCCGGGTCGGCGATGTCGCCACGAACGAAGCGGAATCGGCCCGCCATCTCCGGGTCGTCGCGGACCGGCGCGAGGTTCGCCTCATTGCCCGCGTACGTCAGCTTGTCGAGCACCGTGATCCGCGTCCCGTCTCGGCGACCGAGCACGTCGCGGACATAACACGAACCGATGAAACCGGCACCGCCGGTGACGAGGAGGCGTTTCGGGTCGGTCCTCGGCGCCGGGTCGATCGCGTCCGTCACGCCAGCGGCCGCTCGACAGGCGGGGCCAGGCGGCCCGACTCGTGATCGTCGCGTGCCAGCTCCGCTGCCCGCAGCAGTGACGGCACGGTGCCCGCGTCCGTCCAATGGCCCTCGTAGATCCTCGTGAAGAGCCGCCCATCGGGGATGTAGTGGTTGAGGACGTCGGTGATCTCGAACTCCCCGCGGCCCGATGGTGCGAGCGTGTCGATCACGCCGAATGCGTCGGGGCGCAGGAAGTAGACGCCGATCGGGATGAGGTCGCTCTTCGGGTGCTCCGGCTTCTCCTCGAAGCCGATCACGCGGCCGTCGGCGTCGAGCTCCGCCACACCGAACCGTTGCGGGTCGGGGACGCGATACAGCAGCGTGCCGGCTCCGGAGTCGCTCGATTCGAACTCCGTCGCGACGTCAGCCAGGGCAGGTCCACGCAGGATGTTGTCGCCGAGGACGCAGCAGAACGGATCGGCTCCGACGAAGTCCTGGGCGAGCCCGATCGCCTGCGCGATGCCCTTGGCGCCGGCCTGGTATCGGTACGTCAGGTCGAGCCCGAAATGGGAGCCGTCGCCGAGCAGTTCGACGACGTCGCCGACGCTCTTCCCGCCGACGATCACCATCACCTCGCGGATGCCCATCCCCGCCAGCGTCTCGATCGGGTAGTAGATCATCGGCCGGTCGTAGATCGGCAGCAGGTGCTTGTTGGTCACGATGGTCAGCGGGAACAACCGGGTCGCCGTCCCGCCGGCCAGCACGATGCCCTTCATCGGTCGGAAGCGTAGCAGCGGCAGAGGGCGTCGCCCGGCACGCTCAGCGCGGGCTCGCGGAGGGGCGCGCTGACGGAAGGCACGGCTGCTCGCCTTCGGGGAGCGTGCCGCCGCCCTCCGGATCCGTGCAGTCGACCGGCTGCTGCTCGATCGGAGGCAGGCCGCCCTCGTAATCGAGGATCACAAGGACGAACTCGAGCTTGTCGAAGTCGGCCGCCGGTTGCAGATACGCGGTCTGGACGACGGCATTCGCATCGCGCCGGATGTCGACGACCTGACCGATGAGCAGACCCTTCGGATATGGCGAGCGGACACCGCCGCCGAGCTCGATGCCGGCCGATACCACCTCGTCACCCAACGCGATCTTCTCGCCTGAGTCGATCTGGTCCATCACCAGCACGCCGCCCAGCTGACCGACCACCCGACCTGCCGCGGCATTCGACACCATCTGGCCGATGACCGTCGACGATCCGTCGGTCAGCAGGACGACCGTGGCGCTCTCGGGCCCGACGTCCGTCACGCGTCCGGCCAGGGCCCCGCCACCGGCGACCACCACGTCACCGACGCTGATCCCGGCCTTCGAGCCCTTGTCGATCCCGATCACGCGCCGAAACTCGGACGAGTCGCGGAAGATCACCGACGCCGCCGCGGTCTGGTATTCGAATCCCGCGCGGACCTGGAGCAGGTTCGTCAGTTG
>DATHTG010000235.1:0-2231 GCA_035463515.1 Candidatus Limnocylindrales bacterium | reverse complement strand
CAGCGGCGAGTGGACCTCGGCCCGGGCGGCATCGCGGTCGAGGAATTCCAGGTGCTCGCCGTATCCCGCAGCCTCGTCGACCCACGCCTTGAACTCGTCGACCTGGTGCGGTCGATCCGCGAGCGATAGCGTGCCGGTCTCCTCGAGGTCGCAGTCGATGCCGTGCTCGCGGGTGAAGGCGATCAGCTCCCGCAGGTTGGTGATGCCCTCGTGCTCGAGCGTCTCCAGCTCCTCCGGGAAGTGGCGGATCCCGTTCGCGAGGCCGTGCGTGAGGCTCGCCTCGCAGAAGCCTCCGTTCCGTCCACTTGCCCCGAAGCCGACCGTCTCCATCTCGAGCACGGCGACCTTGAGCGAAGGGTCGGTGTCGGTCAGGGCGATCGCCGTCCACAGCCCCGTGAACCCGCCTCCGACGATCGCGACATCGACCGCGAGATGCTCGCCTGCGGCGAGCGGCGGATCGCCGGTGTCCGCGGGGGCGGGGTCGCGCAGCCAGTACGAGATCGGTTCGCTCACCCCGGCATCCTTGCACGCTAGGCAACGGCCGTGACCGCGACTACGCTGCCACCTCCAGGGGACAGCGGAGGGATCGCGATGACGCTGGATCTCGGGGGACTCAACTGGCTGGCGGTGATCGTGGCCGCCGTCGTCTATTTCGTGATCGGTGCGGCGTGGTTCGCGCCGGCGGTCTTCGGCCGCCCGTGGATGGCGGCGATCGGCTTCGACGAGTCGCGCCCGCGACCCCAGATGAACCCGATGAGCTACGCGGGACCAGCGCTGTTCTACCTCATCGCGTCGATCGCGACGGGTCTGCTGGCAGCAGCGACCGGTACCGACACCCTCGGCGAGGGCGTGACCCTCGGGTTCGTCGTCGGGGTCGGCTACGCGCTCGTCGTCACGGCGACCGACGCGGTCTTCGACCCGAACAAGCCGAAGCCATGGACATGGTTCGCGATCAGTGGCGCGTACCACGTGGTGTCGCTGGTCATCGTCGGGATGATCATCGGCGCCTGGCAGTGATCGCCCGACGGTTCGCGTCGCTCGTCTGAGGGTCGCCGCAGGCTGGTCATTCGCACCGTCGCGAGCTCATCGCCACGAATATCGCATTGACGGCCGCTCCGCAGGTATGTCAGCATGGGCTCCCGCGCGTCCCGTATCGCGCAACGCCCGTCCCACGGACCGGGCCGTTCGAACCCGCACCCGAGGACCTCATGGCCAGCGAGCCCGCCGCCGCCCGAGTGACGCCCCGCCTTCGCCGCGACCGCCAGATGGCGCTGTATCGACGTGCCCTGGAGCACCTGCCCGGTGGAACGGATTCGAACTTCCGCGCGTGGGGTGAGAGCACGATCTACGTCGATCGAGGCAAGGGCGGCATGGTCTGGGATGCCGATGGCAACGAGTACGTCGACCTCCGCCTCGGGTATGGCCCGGTCATCCTGGGGCATGGCGACGACCGGGTCGATGACTACGTCAACGAGCGCATGCGCCAGGGCGTCAGCTTCAGCCTGACCAGCGAGGACGAGGTCCGCACCGTCGAGCTGATCAATGAGCTGACGGGCTGGGTGGATATGGCACGGATGACGGTGTCGGGCACCGAGGCGACGATGCACCTCATGCGTCTCGCCCGGGCGTACACCGGCCGCGAGCGCATCGTGAAGTTCGAGGGCCAGTACCACGGCGTACACGACTACGCGCTGATCAGCGTCGGGCCCGACGACATGTCCGAGCTCGGTGATGAGGACGCCCCAGTGGCCCTCGCGTGGGGCCGCGGCATCCCGGGTGCCGTCGCCGAGACGATCATCCCCGCCCGCTACAACCGGATCGATCGACTTCGGAAGCTCTTCGAGGACCGCGGTGAGGAGATCGCGGCGATCATCGTCGAGCCGGTGCTCGGCAACGCGCAGGGGATCATGCCGGAACCGGGCTTCCACAAGGAGATGCGTGCCCTCACCGCCGAGTTCGGCATCCTGCTGATCTTCGACGAGGTCAAGACCGGCTTCCGCTTCGCCAAGGGTGGCGCGGCCGAGTACTTCGGCATCAAGCCCGATCTGGCGACGTACGCCAAAGCGATGGGTAACGGCTATCCCGCAGCGGTCTTCGGCGGCCGGCGCGAGATCATGGAGCTGCTCCCCGACAAGGTCAGCCACGGCGGGACGTACGCCGGCAACCGGGTCGCGGCGGCGGCGGCGACCAAGGTGCTCGAGATCATCCGGGACACGGACGCGCTCGAGACG
>DATHTG010000234.1:0-4308 GCA_035463515.1 Candidatus Limnocylindrales bacterium | reverse complement strand
GTCGCCGCTGTCACTCGACTGGCTCCTCGACCTCGGCCTGCGCCACGGTCGGGGCGACGACTGGTTCAAGGTCCTCGGCGTCAAGATCAGCATCGACGGCTTCTGCATCTTCCGGAACGCCGCGGTCGACGAGCCCTATCGGAACGAGCCGGACAACCGCGGTCTGCTCCGCATCGACCCACAGCGGCTCGACGAGCTGGTCGCGACGGCAACCGCGAACGGCCTCCAGGTCGCCGTCCATGCCGTGGGCCCGCGGGCCGTCGACCTGGCGCTCGACGCGTTCGAGCGAGCGGAGCCGCCGACGGTGGCACCCCACCGCCTCGAGCACGCGTATCTCGACCTCGACCCTGCCCGGATCGAGCGGATCCGGCGGAGCGGGGCGGTCTGGTCGACGCAGCCGTCGTTCCTCGGCGCGTATCAGCGTGAGTGGGCGGACGCGTTCGAGCCCGTCCGGATCGACCACATCATGCCGATCGCCAGCGGGCTCAAGGCAGGCCTCCCGCTGATCCTCGACAGCGACTACCCGTGCGCTCCGTTCGATCCGATCTCGGCGATCCGCCTCGCGGTCGAACGGCGGTGCCTCGACGACTCGCCGCATCCCGAACGGATCGACCCGGCCACGGCGTGGCGGGCGATGACGACGACCCCGGCCGACATCGTCGGCGACGAGCGGCTGGGTCGCATCGAGCGGGGGGCGAGGGCAGACCTCGTCGTCCTGGACGGCGACCCGTTCGCCGATGGTGCGGAGCTCGCATCGGTGGGCGTCCGCTCCACGCTCGTGGACGGTATCGTGGTGTACGGCGACGACATGCGGGGAGGATGAGGGGCTTGGACGATCGCGCATTCCGTCACGACGCCGGACGCAACGACCAGAACGAGAAGCTCGTCGCGATCATCGACGCAGCTCGTTCCGAGAACGTCACGGCGCAGGACGTCGTGCTCGTGTCGGTCCGCCAGGCGATCCTGTCAGGTGTCCTCGGCCCGGGCGCTCGGTTGCGCCAGGAGGAGCTCGCCGACGTCTTCGGCACCAGCCGGATCCCCGTCCGCGAGGCGCTCCGCGCACTCGAGTACGAGGGTCTCGTCACCTCCGTGCCGCATCGTGGTTTCACCGTCACCGCGCTCGATGCCGACGACGTCGAGGAGGTCTACGACCTCCGCATCCTCCTCGAGAGCGAGGCGGTCCGCCTCGCGCTCCCGCTCCTCACCGACGAGGATCTCGACGACCTCGAGAAGCTCTTCCGGGTCATGCAGGACGCCTCGAGCCCGGACGATCAGCTCGCGGCGCGCGAGCAGTTCTACATCCGGCTCTATTCCGTCACAGGCCGGCCGCGTCTGGTCGGGCTGATCGTCCGACTTCGCGCCGAGGTCGCTCGCGTCCTACGCTGGGCCACGATCCAGCATTCGAGCTCGATCCACGAGCACTTCTTCGAGGCTGTCCGGGTCGGCGATGCCGATCGCGCGGTCGCGCACCTGGCCGGCCATTACCGGCGCGTGGCCGTCCTCATCCGGCGCTACATCAAGGAAGCTGAGGCTCGGGAACGCGCGGACCGGCGCCTGGCAGAGCGGCGGTTCGACCGCCGGAACGACAACTGAGGGACGGCGAGCGGCCGCGGCACGGCGAGGACCCGACGGCGCGACCTAGTTGATCTCCGGACGCCACTTCTCGTACCGGCGCTCCAAGCGGCGGACGCCCTCGCCCAGCACCATCCCGAGCAGCCCGAGCAGGATCACGCCGAGCATGACGCGATCCGTCCGGAGCGTGGTGCCGCTGAAGTTGATGTAGAACCCCAGCCCCTTGTTCGCCGCGAAGAACTCGGCGACGACGACACCCACGAGCGAACGGGTGACGCCGAGTCGGAGCGCGGTCAGGATGTACGGGAACGAGCTGGGCACGATGACCGACCGGAACGTGAACCAGCGTGATGCTCGGAAGCTCTTGGCGAGGTCGAGGTACCTTGCCTCGGCCGCGTGGACGCCGACCATCGTCGTGACGACGATCACGAAGATCGCCTCGAGGAACACGATGAAGACCTTCGACTCGATGCCCAGGCCCAGGACGAGGACGATCAAGGGCACCAGCGCGATCGTCGGGGTCGCGTAGATCGCCGACAGCCACGGATCCAGGAAGTAGTTCAGCCGTCGGAACAGGCCGAGCGCCAGACCGAGCGGCACGCCGATCAGGAGCGCCAGCCCGAGACCGAGGAAGAACTGCTGGGAGCTCTGGCCGAGGTGCGGCCAGAGCGTCCGATTGACGATCAGGTCATTGACCGCGGTGTTGAGGATGATCGTCGGGGCGCTCAGCGTGACGCGCTTGACGATGCCGAGCTGGACGACCGCTTCCCACAGCGGGAGGACGATCACGAAGCCGATCAGCCCGTAGCTGAGCCGCTCCGGGATCGCCGGCAGGCGCAGCGACGGACGGCCCGGCGGGTGCGAGCTGCGGGACCGCTCCAGGCCCTGCGGCGCCACGGTCACGCGGCGGGCTCGCTGCCGTGCTCGCCGACCGCATGGATGTGCGGCTTGAGCTGCGTGCTGATCAGGCCCCAGATCTTGTCGGCGTAGGCGATGAACTCCGGGCTGCGCTTGATCTCGAGCTTCCGTGGTCTCGGAAGGTCGATCGCGATGTCGTCGAGGATGCGGCCCGGTCGGGCGCTCATCACGAGGACGCGATCGGAGAGGTAGATCGCCTCGTCGATCTGGTGGGTGATGAAGAGGACCGTCTTGTGGGCCTCGTTCCAGATCCGCAGGAGTTCGGCCTGCATCAGCTCCCGGGTCTGCGCGTCGAGCGCGGCGAATGGCTCGTCCATCAGCAGGATCTCGGGATCGACGGTCAGCGCGCGCGCCAGGTTGGCGCGCTGCTGCATGCCGCCCGACAGCTGGTATGGGAACTTCGACTCGAACCCGGTCAGGCTGACGAGATCGATGTACGGCTTCGCGCGCGCCTGCGCGGCCTTGCGGGGGACCCCCTGACACACCAGGCCGTATGCGACGTTGTCGACGATGTCGTACCAGGGGAACAGCGACGAGTCCTGGAACACCATCGCGTGGGCGACGCCCTTCGGCGACTGCCGGATCTCGATCGACCCCTCGGTCGCCGGGAAGAGGCCGTTGACGATCTTGAGGAACGTCGACTTCCCACAGCCGGATGGGCCGACGATGCTGACGAACTGACCTTCGGCGATGTCGATGTCGACCCGGTCGATCGCGAGCAGCCGGTCCCCGGTCGCCTGATCGACGTATTCCATCCGGACGTCGCGCGCCTGGAGTGCCAGGCCCTGGTCCATCCCTTACCTCCGATCGAGCGAGGTGGCTGGCCGCCACTTCTGATAGCGAGCCTCGATCCGGCGGACGGACTCGACGCCGATGATCCCGGAGATCGTGAAGAGCAGCACCCCGAAGAGGGCGCGGTCGCCCTGGCGAAGCTCACTGGCGCGCCGGATCAGCACGCCGATGCCCTCGGTCTGGGTGTACAGCTCGGCGGTGACGACACCGATGAGCGCGCGCGCGACGCCGAGCCGGAGGCCGGTGATGATGAACGGGACCGTGGCCGGGATGACGACCGACCGGAACAGGTGCCACTCGGACGCCTGGAAGCTGTGCGCCACATCGATGAACCGACGGTCCGTCGTCCGGACGCCCTGCATCGTCGGGATGACGATCGAGAAGAACGCGCCGAGGAAAACGACGGCGATCTTCGACGCGGGGCCGAAGACGCCGAACATGATCACAAGGATCGGCAGGAGCGCGATGCGCGGCAGGCTGTTGAAGAAGTTCAGCCACGGGTCGAGCGCGTATTGCAGGCGCCGGAACCGGCCGGCGGCGAGACCGACCGGCACGCCCAGGATGATCGCGAGGATGAAGCCCGCGGCGAACTCGAAGAACGAGGCAGCGAGGTCGCCCCAGAAGCGGGGTGTCTGGACCTCCTTGATGCCGGCCTCGATGATGCCGGTCGGTCGGCCGAAGAACGATCGATCGATGATGCCCGCGCGGCTCCCGAGCTCCCACGCGAGAAGGAAGATGACGATCCCCGCGAGCCCGTAGAGCAGTCGCTCATTGGACAGGAAGCGGACCAGTCGGTTGCGCGGGCGGGGCCGGAGGGGTTGGCTGGCGACGGCGACGCTCACCGCGGTTCCTCAGGGGACAGGCTGGGGGTCGAGCCGGGCGTGACTGTCGCCCGCAGCGTATCGCACACGCTGGTGGCAGCCTCGGGGCGGGCACGTGATGGCGCCGGTCGAGCGGGGATGCGCACCGATCGTCTCCGCGTTGGGTGACCATCTTGGGAGCCGCGGACGGATCGGGGATCCCGTC
>DATHTG010000233.1:0-2380 GCA_035463515.1 Candidatus Limnocylindrales bacterium | reverse complement strand
CGGCGAAGGCCCTGGCCCTCGTCATCCCGGACCTCAAGGGCAAGTTCGACGGCTTCAGCCTGCGCGTGCCGACGCCCACGGTGAGCGTCGTGGACTTCACCGCGACCGTCGGCCGCTCGACGAGCGTCGAGGAGGTCAACGACGCATTCCGCTCGGCGGCCCAGGGCTCGCTCGAGGGCATCCTCGGCGTGTCGGACGAGCCCCTCGTGTCGATGGATTTCAAGGGCGACTCGCGTTCCTCGATCGTCGACGCGGAATCGACCATGGTCCTCGGCGGCGACATGGTCAAGGTGATCGCCTGGTACGACAACGAGTGGGGCTACAGCTGCCGGGTCGCTGACCTGATCGCGTTCGTCGCTGCTCGCCTGCCGGTGGCTGCCGCCTGATCGCAGCGAACGCGCCGCGGTAGCCGCGATGGACAAGCTCACGATCCGCGACGCGGACGTTGCCGGGAAGCGCGTCTTCGTCCGTGTCGATTTCAACGTCCCGATCGCCGACGGCAAGGTCCAGGATGACTCGCGGATCCGCGCGGCGATCCCGACGATCGCCGCGCTCGTGCAGGCAGGCGCGAAGGTGATCCTCGCCAGCCACCTCGGGCGCCCGAACGGCAAGGTCACCGATGGACTCCGGTTGCGGCCCGTCGGGCAGCGGCTCACCGAACTGATCCGGCGGAACGTCCCGGTCACCGGAGACGCGTTGGGCATCGGCACGGAAGACGCGCTCAAACGGATGCGTCCCGGCGAGATCGTCCTGCTCGAGAACCTGCGCTTCCACCCCGAGGAGGAGGCGAACGACGCGGACTTTGCGGCGACGCTCGCGTCGTACGCCGATCTCTATGTGAACGATGCGTTCGGGACGGCACATCGCGCGCACGCCTCGACGGTCGGCATCGCGAAGCTGCTGCCGGCCTACGCCGGCCTCCTGATGGAGCGGGAGCTGACGATGCTCTCGAAGCTGCTCGAGTCGCCCGAACGGCCGTTCGCGGCGATCCTCGGCGGCGCGAAGGTCAGCGACAAGATCGGCGTCATCGACAACCTCCTGACGCAGGTCGACATCCTCGTGCTCGGCGGCGGGATGGCGAACACGTTCCTGCTCGCGCAAGGAAAGACCATCGGGAAGAGCCTCGCCGAGCCGGACCGGGTGGAGGATGCGCGCCGGATCCTGGCGACAGCCGAGAAGAACAAGGTTCGGGTCGTGCTGCCGATCGACGTGATCGTCGCCAAGGAGGTCACGCGCGGCACCGAATACAAGACGCTTCCTGCCGAGAAGATCCCGGCCAGCTGGCATATCGTCGATCTGGGGAAGGCCAGCCAGGACCTCATCCTCGAGGCCCTCGGCGAGGTGCGGACCGTGTTCTGGAACGGCCCGCTGGGCGTGTTCGAGATCCCCTCCTTCGCGCACGGGACGAACGCGGTCGCGAGAGTGCTCGCCGATCGAGCCGAGCACGGGGCGACGGTGGTCATCGGCGGCGGCGACTCGGTCGCGGCGATAACCCGCCAGGGTCTCGCCTCGAAGATGACCCACATCTCGACCGGTGGCGGCGCATCGCTCGAGTTCCTCGAGGGTCGCGAGCTGCCAGGCGTCGACGTGCTGCTCGACCGGGAGCCCGCCGAGCCGAAGAAGGACCCGAGCAAGAAGCCCGCGACGAAGGCGAGTCCGGGGAAGCGCCCCACGACGACATCGCCGACCAAGACGCCGACCAAGAGGGCGAGCCGTACGTGACGCTGATCGACGCGGTCGACGCCCGCGAGATCCTCGACTCCCGGGGCAACCCGACGGTCGAGGTCGATGTGGTCCTGGTCGACGGATCCGTGGGGCGGGCGGCTGTCCCGAGTGGCGCCTCGACCGGCGCCCACGAGGCGGTCGAGCTGCGGGACGGTGACAAGGCACGCTATGGCGGCAAGGGCGTCCTGACGGCGGTCCGCAACGTGACCGAACGGATCGGGCCCGAGCTCGTCGGGTTGGACGCCACGGATCAGGCCGGTATCGACGGGCTGCTCGTCGAGCTCGACGGCACGCCGAACAAGGGCGAGCTCGGTGCGAACGCGATCCTCGGCGTGTCGCTCGCGACCGCCCACGCGGCGGCGGCCGCGTACGACCTGCCGCTCTACCGATACCTGGGCGGGGTCGGCGCACGCGTGCTGCCCGTTCCGATGTTCAACATCCTCAACGGCGGCAAGCACGCGCAGGACTCGACCGACTTCCAGGAGTTCATGGTGATGCCGATCGGGGTCGAGACGTATACCGACGCGCTCCGTGCCGGATCCGAGATCTTCGCGGCCCTCCGGATGATCCTCCACGACGACGGCCACGCGACCGGTCAGGGCGACGAGGGCGGGTTCGCCCCGTCGCTCGAGTCCAACGAGGCCGCGGTCGAGGT
>DATHTG010000232.1:0-7395 GCA_035463515.1 Candidatus Limnocylindrales bacterium | reverse complement strand
TAGGGGCGGGCGACCGAGTCGATCAGCTCGTCAGGGATCGGGCGAGGGAGGGCGATCAGCGCCGCGACGACGAGCGACGAAGCGGCAAAGGACTCCCCAGCCCGCGGCGAGGAGGGCGACCACTCAGCCCGCGGTGATGGCCTGCGGCTGTGGCTCGGGGAGACCGGCGTCCGCGGCGAGCAGCGCCGCCTTGTCCGTGCGCTCCCAGGGAAGGTCGAGATCGGGCCGACCGAAGTGGCCGTACGCCGCCGTCTGGCGGTAGATCGGCTGACGCAGATCGAGCGCGGCGATGATCGATGCCGGGCGAAGGTCGAAGTGGCGTTCGACCAGCGCCTGGATCTCCGCATCGTCGATGCGGCCGGTGCCGAACGAGTCGACGCTGAAGCTGATCGGGCGGGCGATGCCGATGCCGTATGCCACCTCGACCTCGAAGCGGTCGGCGAGCCCCGCCGCGACGACGTTCTTCGCCACCCATCGCGCGGCGTACGCCGCGGACCGGTCGACCTTCGTGGGGTCCTTGCCGGAGAACGCGCCACCACCGTGGCGGGCCATCCCGCCGTACGTGTCGACGATGATCTTTCGTCCCGTGAGTCCTGCGTCACCCATCGGCCCGCCGGTCACGAACCGGCCGGTCGGATTGACGTGCATCACCGGGTCGGTCTCGCGGAGCTCGCGCGGGATGGACGGCAGGATCACCGATTCGACGATGTCCGAGCGCAAGCGCTCCGGGCGCGCATCGGGGTCGTGCTGGGCGGACACGACCACCGTCCGGACGCGCACCGGGACGCCCCGGTCGTACTCGACGGTGACCTGCGTCTTCCCGTCGGGTCGCAGGTACGGCAGCTGTCCGGAGCGCCGCGCCTCGGACAGTCGACGCGCCATGCGATGCGCGAGCGCGATCGGCAGCGGCATCAGCTCGGGTGTCTCGCGGCAGGCGAAGCCGAACATCATGCCCTGGTCGCCGGCACCGAGCTCGAACGCTGGCGCGGAGTCATCGCGGACCTCGAGCGCGGCGTCCACGCCTTGTGCGATGTCCGGCGACTGGCCCTTCACGGACACGAGCGTGCCGCACGTCTGGTAATCGAAGCCGTAGTCGGCCCGCGTGTAGCCGATGTCGCGGACGGCGTCGCGGACGATCGTCTGGAAGTCGACGTAGGTGTGGGTCGAGATCTCGCCGAGGACGAGGACGAGGCCCGTCGTCGTCGCGGTCTCGCAGGCGACACGCGCCTCAGGATCGTCGCGGATGATCGCGTCCAGGATCGCGTCGGAGATCTGGTCGCACATCTTGTCAGGGTGGCCCTCGGTCACCGATTCCGAGGTGAACAGGTACTGCGAGGCGTCGACGATGCTCATCGCGGCGAAGGGTAGCACTCAGGCACCGGACCGCACGGCCTCCAGATCGAGCTCGAGCTCGATACGGCGCAGGGTCTCGTCGTTGATCACACCGTCGTCGCGGAGCTGGATGACGGTCTCGCGCTGGGCGACGAGCACGGCCGCCCGGATCGCCCGATGGTCGAGCGCCTCCCGCTGCGCTTCGTCGAGCGCCATGTGCTCACCCGGCGCAACGTGGCCCATCTCGTGCTCGAGCTCGTCCTTGATCTGGTCGATCAACGGCTGGTGATCGGGGTACTCGGCGCGGAGCTCCTCGAGCCGACGCAGGCCCGCCTCCACGGCAGCCAGCCTGGCGTGTGTCTCCTCCGCCTCGAGGCTGTCGCCCGTCGCGGTCACACCGAGGGTCCGGATGAGCCACGGCAACGTGAGGCCCTGGCCGACGAGCGTGGCGACGATCACGCAGAAGGTCAGGTAGAGGATGAGCGGGCGCTGCGGGAAATCCGGTGCGAGTGCCAACGCGGCCGCGAGCGACACGACACCGCGCATGCCGGCCCAGGCGAGGATCACGATGGCCCGCGGCGGCGGATAGGGGTCGCGCTCGCGGAGCTTCCGGCTGAAGTACCGCGGCAGATACGTCGCCGGGAAGACCCACACGAAGCGCCCGAGGATGACGGTCAGGCTCACGATCAGCGCGTAGCGAAGCAGCTCGTCGGTCGGGATCGACGAAAGCCCTTGCAGGATCACCGGGAGCTGCAGCCCGATCGCCATGAACACGAAGGCGTTGATGGCCCAGATCAGGATCTGCCATGCGCCGCGGCCCAGCAGCCGCGCGTCCGGCGACAGCACGCGGGCGGCACGGCGGCCGGTGATCAGCCCGGCCACGACCGTCGCGAGCACCCCGGACAGCCCGAATCGCTCCGCGAACAGGTAGGCGGTCGCCGGGGCGAGCAGCGTCACCGCGATCTCGAGCTCGGGATCGGCGGTTCGCCGGAGGAGTGTCGTCATCACGGCGCCGATCACGATGCCCGCCACGATCCCACCCACGCCGATGACGAAGAAGTCGAACGTCGAGGTGACGACCGAGAACGTCATCAGCCCGAGGGCCGCCGCGGTCGCCGCGCGATACGCGGTCAGGGAGGTCGCATCGTTGATCAGGCTCTCGCCCTCGAGGATCGTCACGATGCGGCGTGGCACGCCGAGGCGCTGGAAGATGGCCGTCGCCGCCACGGCGTCGGGTGGCGCCACGATCGCCCCGAGGGTGAGCGCCGCGGCGATACCCATCCCCGGGATGACCGCGTTGGCGACGTAGCCGACCACCACCGTTATGAACAGCACGTGGCCGACAGCGAGGAGGAGGATCGCCCGCGCGTTCGCCCGGAAGTCCCGGATCGGGGTGAAATAGGCCGCCCCGAACAGGATCGGCGGCAGGAAGAGCGCGAACACGACGTCGGGCTCGAGCTCGAGCCGCGGGAGATCCGGCACCAACCCGAGGAGCACGCCTGCGACCAGCAAAAGGATCGGCAACGGGATGGCGATCCGCCGTGCGAGGTAGGACACCCCCACGGCGATCGCGAGCATGAGCAGGACGAGCTCGATCGCCTCGAGGGCACCCTCCACCGGCGGGAGCTCAGGCACGGACGGGGAGCCGGGCAGGCTCGGGCGGCGTCAGGCTATGAGCCTGTCGCGACGCGCACGGGACGTTGCCAGTGCTCGATGCCGTGGACCTCGAGCGGCGGCAGGTCATCGGCGGGGGTGAAGCCGAAGACGGCGCCGAGGAACGACAACCGTGCCTCTAGCGTTCGCCGCTGCGCGGCCTCGCCGCGGAACCCGTGACCCTCGCCCTCGAACGCGAGGTACGCGTACGGGACGCCTTGCGCCTCGAGGGCATCGGCGAGCGCCGCAGCCTGCGCGGGCGGAACCACCTTGTCCTCGAGTCCCTGGAGGATCAGCACCGGCACCGAGATCGCGTCAAGGAAGTTGATCGGAGATCTGTCGCGATAGCGGTCAGCCATCGCCGGGTAGGGCCCGACGAGCCGGTCCAGGTAACGTGATTCGAACTTGTGGGTGTCGCGCGCCAGCATCTCCAGATCGGCGACCCCGAAGGCGCTGATGCCTGCCGTGAAGACGTCGCGGAACGCCAATGCCGCCAGGGTCGTGTAGCCCCCGGCGCTGCCGCCCTCGATGGCCAGGCGATCGCCATCGACGTCCCCGCGGTCGACGAGATACCGAGCGGCTCCGACGCAGTCGTCGACGTCCACGACGCCCCACTGCCCGTCGAGCGCCTGGCGGTACTCCCGCCCATAGCCCGTGCTCCCGCCATAGTCGACATCGACGACCGCGATACCGCGCGACGTGAGGTACTGGAACGTGAGCTCGAGGGCGTTCGGCGCACTCGACGTCGGGCCGCCATGCGACCGGACGACGAGCGGTGGCAGCTCCCCGTCGGGTGCCACGACCTCGGGGTTGACGGGTCGATAGAAGAGGGCGTGCGCCATGCGGCCGCCCGCCGTCGGGAAGGTGATCGGCTCCGCGATCGAGATGAACTCGGGATCGACGACCATCGAGGTCGAGTGGCGCAGCACGCCTGACGTCGAGAGCGTCGCCGGATCGAGCGTCACGACCGTCGGCGCGACCGTCGGCGTCCCGACGTTCGCGACGATCCCCGCCGGGCCGACCCGGATCGTGCCGATGTCCGTATACGGCGATGTCACTTCCCCGATCCGCTCGGCCGGCGAGATGTGGAACAGCCGGTCGCGTCCGCCAGCGCGCCCGGCGGCGACGATCGACCCATCGGCGAGGAAGCCATACGAGGACCGGTCGAACTGCCACGCCGGATCGGCGAACTCCGCCTCCACCGGGGACAGCGGGTCGAGACGTGGACCCGGGGCCAGCCGGTAGATGTTCCACCAGCCCGTGCGGTCACTGACGAAGTGCAGGAGGCCGTCAGGCGACCACTCCGGCTGGGCGACCGATTCGTCGACGCCACCCGCGGCGAGATCACTCGGCCCGAGGCCGCCGTCGTCGGTGAAGGCCGCGACGCGCAGCCGGCTGGCGTCCCACGGCATGTCGGGGAGGTCCCACTCGAGCCACGCGAGCCGGCGACCGTCGGGCGAGGGTCGCGGGGCGGCGAGGAAGTCGGGTCCCTCGTACAGGACGCGGGGATCGCGATCGCCGTCGAGCGCGATGTCGACGATCGCCGAGTGCGGCTCGCCGTCGCCGGTGTGGTCCTCCCGGATCGCGACGAATCGACGGCGGGCAGGATCGAACCGCAGGTCGGCATAGCGGTACGCGCCCTCGGGCGTGATCGGCTGCGGTGCGTCATCGCCGGGATCGAGTCGATACAGGCGGCCGTCCTTGACGTGGGAGAAGAGGACCGTCCCACCGGCGACGACATACGCCCCACCGCCGTACTCGTGGACGCGACTCCGGACGTCGAACGGCGCGGGCGTCACGTCGCGCGTGGTGCCGTCGGTGGCACGATGGACCAGGACGCTCCGACCGCCCTCTGCGGGGCGCCCCTCGATCCAGTAGACGTCGTCGCCATCGATCCACGGATCCGACAGGCGGACGACATCTGCGACGAGATCGTCGATGCGGATCGGCGACGGCCAGCTGCCGTACGCCAGCGTGGCCGGTCCGGTCGGCTCGGCCTTCTCGGCGGGGTGCGCGTCCGGTCGGTCGATCACGTGCCGTGCTGCCAGGATGCGACGTACTCGGCCTGCTCGGGCGTCATCGGCTCGAGCTCGATCCCGAGCGCGGCGAGCTTGAGCCGAGCCACCTCGGCATCGATCGCCTCCGGGACCACGTAGACCTTCGGCTCCAGCTCCGCATGGTGTTTCGCGACGTATTCCGCGGACAGTGCCTGGTTCGCGAAGCTCATGTCCATGACGGCCGCCGGATGGCCCTCGGCCGCGCCGAGGTTGACGAGGCGGCCCTCGGCCACGAGATGGAGCTTCTTCCCGCCGAGGTCGAACTCCTGGACGTTCTCGCGGACCTCGCGGACGTGCCCCTCGGCCAGCTCGCGCAGGGCCGCGAGGTCGAGCTCGGCATCGAAGTGACCGGAATTCGCCATGACAGCGCCGTCGCGCATCGCCTCGAAGTGCTCGCGGCGGAACACGTTCAGGTTGCCGGTCGCCGTGATGAACAGCTCGCCCCAGCGCGCCGCATCGGTGTGGGTCATGACCGCGTAGCCGTCCATCAGCGCCTCGAGCGCGCGGACCGGCTCGACCTCGACGACCGCGACGTGCGCGCCATGACCCGCCATCCGCGAGGCGATGCCGCGGCCGACCCAACCGTACCCAGCCACGACCACCTTGCGCCCGGCGATGAGCATGTTCGTGGCGCGGACGATGCCGTCGACCGTCGACTGGCCGGTTCCGTAGCGGTTGTCGAACAGGTGCTTCGTCAGCGCTTCGTTCACGGCCACGACCGGGAACCCGAGGGCGCCGTCGGCCGCCATCGCCTTGAGGCGGATGACGCCGGTCGTGGTCTCCTCCGTCGACCCGCGCACGCCCGCCACCAGCGCGCGGCGCTCGTCGGCGGAGAGGGTCTCGACCCAGCGGCGGATCGGCGGCGCCAGGTCGTCGAGCCGGTTCAGGGCGATCATGTGCAGCGAGCCCACCAGGTCGGCGCCGTCGTCCTGGGTCATGTCCGGCCCGAACGCGAGCGCCTGCGCGATGTGGGTATAGTAGGTCTCGTGGTCCTCGCCCTTGATCGCGTAGACGTGGACCCCGTGGTCGCGCACGAGGTGGGCCGCTACGTCGTCCTGGGTGCTGAGCGGGTTCGAGGCGCAGAGGGCGATCTCCGCGCCGGCGGCCCGGAGCGTCGCCATCAGGTTCGCCGTCTCGGTCGTGACGTGCAGGCAGGCGGAGAGCCGGGTGCCCTTCAGGGGCTGTTCCTTGGCGAACCGCGCCCGGATCTGCCGGAGGACCGGCATCGACCGCTCGGCCCATTCGGTGCGCCGCTTGCCCTCATCCGCCATGCGGATGTCACGGATGTCGTACTTCGCGACCTCGGTCTGCACGCTCATGAGCTCCTCATCGCGCGGCCGACAGCAGATCCTTCACGCGGTCGGTACGCTCCCAGGTGAATAGGTCGACCTTGTGGTCCTTGGTGCCGTTCTGGTACACCCCGGGCATGGGGCGCCGTCCGAAGTGCCCGTAGGTGGCGGTCCTGGTGTAAATTGGCCGCCTGAGCTTGAGGGCGTCAATGATGCCGCGCGGTGTCAGGTCGAACACCTCGGACACGATCCGCTCGATCTGCGGGTCGGGGATCACGCCGGTGCCGAACGTCTGCACCATGACCGAGACGGGCCGCGCGACGCCGATCGCGTAGGCCACCTGCACCTCACACCGGCGCGCAAGCTTGGCTTCCACAACGTTCTTCGCCACCCACCGCGCGGCGTACGCCGCCGACCGGTCGACCTTGGACGGGTCCTTGCCGCTGAAGGCGCCGCCGCCGTGGCGGGCCATCCCGCCGTAGGTGTCCACGATGATCTTGCGGCCGGTCAGGCCCGCATCGCCGTGCGGGCCACCGATCACAAACCGGCCGGTCGGGTTGATCAGGAACTTGGTTCCGCGGTACTCCACCTCGTGCGCGTCGAGCACGGGCTTGATGACCTCCTCGATCACCGCCTCGCGGATGGTGCCCTGCGCCAGCTGCCGGGTGCCCCGCCGCTCCGCGTGCTGGGTGGAGACGACGACGGTCCGCACGGCGACCGGCCGGTCCTCCTCGTACTCCACCGAGACCTGCGACTTGCCGTCGGGCCGGAGCCAGTCGATGTGCGGGTGGCCGGGGAGTCCCTTCCGCACCGCCGCGAGCCGCTCCACGATCCGGTGCGCCAGCATGATCGGCAGCGGCATCCGCTCGCGAGTCTCGCGGGTGGCGTAGCCGAACATCATGCCCTGGTCGCCCGCGCCCTGCTCCTTCGCCTTCCCGCCGTTCACGCCCATCGCGATGTCGGGCGACTGCCGGTCGATCGAGGTGAGCACCGCGCAGGTCCGGCCGTCCAGCCCGTACGCGGCGTCGGTGTAGCCGATCGACTCCACCGTCTCCCGAACCAGG
>DATHTG010000231.1:0-5061 GCA_035463515.1 Candidatus Limnocylindrales bacterium | reverse complement strand
ACAAGGTCGGTCCCGTCCACCTTCATCGTGTAGATGTCGTTCTTGTCCGAGCCCTTCACCGCCATGTGGAACAGGATCCTGGTCCCATCCGGCGAGTATTGCGGGTCTCCGACCCAGCCCACGGAGGCCGGTGGGCGAAGGTCGTAGCCGTCCGTGCCGTCCGGCCGCACGACGAGGAAATGGTCACCCGCATCGACCAGGATCCACTGTCCGTCCGGTGACCATGTCGGCCCGAAATCGACAGCTGTGGTCACGACCCTGCGCGTGCTGCCAGTAGCGATATCCGCGATCCAAAGCGTGGCTGTGTTCGCAGAGGTGTAGTGGAGATAGGCGAGCTGCTGGCCGTCGGGCGAGAAGTCACCCGGGATGTCGTTGTATCCGACCCCATTCGTGGTCAAGCGGGTCACCTCGCTCCCGTCCGCTGCGTTCGCAAGGAAGATGCCGTTGAAGGAGGCGTCCGCGTCGTTGTAGCCCTCGACGGCGAGACGAGTCCCATCGGGAGACCACGTCGAGCAGCCCAGATTGCCATCCGACAGTGGGTTACTGAAGACGCGCCGCTCGGTGCCATCGATGTTCACCGTCCCGAAGCCGATGGATAGCTGGCGCCCGTCCGGTGAGAACTGTGGGCACTCGTTCGCCCCGGGCAAGAGGACCCGCAAGCCGGACCCGTCGGGTCGGGCGATATGGAGGACCGTATCGTCGACCGAGGCATCAAATCGTCCGAACACGATCGGCCCGTTCACGGGTGGTGGGGCAGGAAGGCGCAGCGTGCCAGTGGTCACGCCGACGGTGGTGATCGCGATCAGCAGCGCGAGGATGATGAGCAGTGCCCACGCGGGGGACAACGGTCGGCCAAGCGACCGTGCGGTTGTCGTCATCGGATGGCTCCTCAGCACCGCCAGCCACGCAGGCTGCTGCCGCGTGCCGGCGGTCGCGGTGAGGACGGCGTCGATCTGATCGTCGACGACGCTCGGATCGGCCGTCGCGTCGAAGTGGGCGCGGATGAAGAGGTCGACGTCGCGATGGGCGTTCATATCGTTCGCTCCGCGGCGGTGGCGACCGGTCGATCGTCCGCCTCGACCGTGGCCCGCAGGGCCGAGATCGCCCTATGCAAGCGGGACTTCACGGTCCCGCTCGGGATGCCGAGCACGGACGCAGACTCGGCGATCGGTAGGTCGAGGTAGTAGGTGAGGACGAGGACGGTCCGTTCGTCGACCGTCAAGCGCTGAAGGCCGCGTTCGAGCTGGTCGATCACGGCGAACCTCGCCTGGTGGTCGGGCACGTCCGGGCCGTCACTCGTCAGCAAGGGAAGCTCGACGGCCCTCCGACGCGTGCGCCGGCGGGTGTCCTGACACGACCGAACGAGGAGTCTGGTCAGCCAGGCCTGGAAACGTTCAGGGTCGCGCAGCCCGGGAAGACTTCGCCACGCGTCGACGAAGCAATCCTGGACGGCGTCCTCGGCCAGGGCGTAGTCGCGAAGGATCAGCCGGGCGATCGCGTTGAGACGGCCGATCGAACCCGCGACCAGGCGCGCGAAGGCGTCATGATCGCCCTGCCTCGCCTTGACCACGAGCTCTGGATCCATCCCGTACCGCCTGACCCGACGCGGACATCTGCCGCGGTCGACCGGTATGTCCGCGAGCGGGACCGGAAAGGTTCCATCTTGCGCCGCGCACGTCGTAGCCCCACGGGTCGGCTAGACGTGCGCCGCCCTCTGGCTCCCGGCGGCGCGCGGCGGTGGACTCCAGCTTGGATCGCCGGCCGTCGCTTCGTACCCGCGCCTCGTCAGTGTCTCGAGCTCGGCGAGGAGCGGCTCATCGACCTTCGAAAGGTTGAAGCACGACTTGCCCTGCATCCGCTTCTTGAGCTCCGGGGATATGCCGGCAACCAGGTCCGGCTTCACGTAGACCGGCATCAGGTAGTAGCTGACGTAGCGCTTGCCGAGCCGGGTCGCCCCGAACCAGGTCGACGGGTCACGCTCGCCCTCGGGCGCCATGTCGACGCCGTACCACTGGGCCGAATCGGCCGAAACGTGCATCTTTCGGCCGTAGGGCTCCAGCATCGACCTGAAGCGCCCGAAGAGCTGCTTGAACTCCGCTTCGCCCATGGACCGGGTCCCTCCTATGCGTCCGGCGACATGTACCCATCGAATGCCCGCCCGATCAGCGACTCCAGCTCCGCGAGCTGGCCATCGTCGATGGTCTTGAACGAGAAGACCGAGGCACCGGTCTTGCGCTTCCGCAGTGCGGGCGAGATCCCCTCGAGCAGCCCAGGATCGTGGTGCATCGGCAGCAGGAACAGGCGGACCACGCCGCTCCCTCGACTGACCCCGGCGAACCAGTCGTGTGCCTTCGCTCCCGGCCGCCGGAGGTACGGTGCTCCGTAGAGCTCGTACGCCTCGAGCCGATCTCGATACGGGTCCAGGAGCGCCTCGAGCCGTCCCTCGATGACGCCAAGATCGGCCGTGCCTGCCACTGCCATCGGCCGCCTCAATACGCCGCGAGCTTACGGATCGCCGCCTCGATCTTCTCGGGGTTGACCATGAACCAGTCCTCGAGGACGTGGTTGTACGGCACGCCCGGAACGTCGGGGCCGGCGATGCGGGTCACCGGACCGTCGAGGTAGTCGAACGCCTGCTCGGCGACCAGCGCCGCGACCTCGGCACCGTAGCCGCCGAACCGGTTGTCCTCGTAGACGATCAGGCACTTCCCGGTCTTCCGGACTGACTCGAGCACGGTCTCCTCGTCGAGCGGTCGGAGCGTGCGCAGGTCGACGACCTCCACGCTGATCCCGTCCTCGGCGACGCGGTCGGCCGCTTCCAGCGCGTAGTGCGCCATCAGCCCGTAGGCGAAGACCGAGATCTGCGTGCCCGGATGGGTCACGGCGGCCTTGCCCAAGGGCACGGTGAAGTCGGTGTCCGGGACATCCCCGCGGACGGAGCGGTACATCTTCTTGTGCTCGAAGAAGAGGACGGGGTCGTCGTTCCGGATCGATGAGCGGAGCAGCCCTCGCGCGTCATATGGCGTGGATGGCACCACGACCTTCAGACCGGGGACGTGGGTGAAGAACGCCTCGACGCTCTGGGAGTGGTAGAGCGCACCGTGGACCCCACCGCCGTACGGCGCCCGAACGACCATCGGGACGCCATACCCGTTGTTCGAGCGGTAGCGCATCCGCGCCGCCTCGGATACGAGCTGGTTGAACGCCGGGAAGATGAAGTCCGCGAACTGGATCTCGGCGATCGGGCGCAGTCCGTTGACGGCGGCGCCGATCGACGCCCCGACGATCATCGACTCGGTCAGCGGCGTATCGATGACCCGATCGTCGCCGAACTCCGCCCAGAGCCCGTCGGTCGCCAGGAACACGCCACCCTTCTTGCCGACGTCCTCGCCCAGGAGGATCACAGACTCGTCGCGCCGCATCTCGTCGGCGAGCGTGTCTCGGATCGACTCGATGAAGGTCTTCGTGGCCATCAGTCGACGTCCTCGACGAACACGTAGCGCATCGCGGTCGCCGGGTCGGGGTCCGGCTGCGCCTCGGCGTAGTCGGTCGCCTCGTCGACGATGCCCTTGATCTCGGCCGCCAGCTTCGCCTCGACGTCATCGGTGAGGATCCCTGCATCGCGGAGCTGCGTCCGGAATAACGGGACGCAGTCCTTGGTCCGTTCTTCCGCCAGCTCTTCCTCGGATCTGTATTTGGTCTGTTGGTCGTCGGACGAGTGGGCCGTCAGCCGGATGACCTTGGCCTCGATCAGTGTCGGGCCTTCGCCGGCGCGTGCCCGCTCGACGGCGTCCCGCGCGGCCGCGTAGCAGGCGAGGATGTCGTTCCCGTCGACGACCACGCCGGGGATCCCGTAGCCCGCAGCCCGGTCCGCGACGTTCGGCACCGACACCTGGCGCGCCGCCGGGACGCTGATCGCGTACCCATTGTTCTCCACCACGAAGACGAACGGCAGCTTGTGGATGGCCGCGAAATTGAGGCCTTCGTGGACATCGCCCTGGTTGCTGCTCCCCTCGCCCATCGTCGTCATCGCGACCTGGCCGGTCTTTCGGATCTTCGCAGCCAACGCGATGCCGACGGCGTGCAGGAGCTGCGTGGCGACGGGCGACGAGACCGACACGAGGTTGTGTTCGTGCGAGCCGTAGTGGCCGGGCATCTGCCGTCCACCCGAGGACGGGTCATTCGCGGTTGCGTACTGGGCGGTGAGTATGTCCCGCGGGCTCATCCCGAACGTCAGGCACGTGGCGATGGACCGGTAGAAGGGCGCGATCCAGTCGTGCCCCTTCTTCAGCGGCCAAGTGATCCCGACCTGGGCTGCCTCGTGGCCCTGGCCGGAGATCACGAACGGGATGCGCCCGGCGCGGTTGAGGACCCACATCCGCTCGTCGAGTGAGCGCGCGAGCGCGACGAGGCGGTACATCGCGACGAGCTCGTCATCGGTCAGCCCGACGCTTGCTGCGAGGCCGGTGTCGTCGGTCGCCTTCGAGGCCTTCGTCACCGCCATCGATCGATCAGAAGTTGATCGAGCGTCCGTCGACCGCCATCGCGGCCTCGCCGATGACCTCCGACAACGTCGGGTGAGCGTGCGTCGCGGCGCCGATCTCCCACGGCGTCGCATCGAGCGTGAACGCGAGCGATGCCTCGGCGATGAGATCGGTGGCGTGCGGGCCGACGACGTGGATACCGAGGGTGTCCTGGGTCTCGGGGTTCGAGATGACCTTGGCGAACCCCTCGTACTCGCCGCCGATGATGGCCTTGGCGATGGCCTGGAACGGGACCTTGCCGACCTTGTATGGCGTCCCGGCCGCCTTGACCTGCTCCTCCGTCTTGCCGATCGACGCGATCTCGGGTCGGCAGTACGTCGCTCGCGGCTGCGCGTCGTAGTCGATCTCGTGGACGTCCTTTTCGCCGGCGATCGTGTGGGCCGCTGTGATGCCCTCGTGCGCCGCGACGTGGGCAAGCCACAGCCCGCCGACCGCGTCGCCGATGGCGTAGACGTGCGGCTCCTTCGTGCGCATCCGGCCGTTGACCTTGACGAAGCCGCGGTCGACCTCGGCCTTC
>DATHTG010000230.1:0-2121 GCA_035463515.1 Candidatus Limnocylindrales bacterium | reverse complement strand
TTCGGCGTCCCGAGCATCACGTAGCTCCGCTCGTCGCCGACGGCATCGCATGACCGCCAGAACTCGTAGGTGATGCCGGTGTAGGTGGGGTTCTTGAGGAGCCGGCCCTTCTTGCCGCCCTTGATCTCCCAGGCGACCTCGGTGGCGAACTGGAAGTTAAGGCGGCGGTCGTCGATGGACCAGCTCCGATTGCTCGCGAGGTACAAACCGTCGTCAGTGTCGGCGACGATCTCGTCGAGGCTCATCCCGGGCTTCGGGAGCAGGTTGATGTTGGTCATCCGGATGAGCGGGATGCGGTTCCAGCCGTCGGCCCGCATCGCGCCGCCGCTCTGCCGCCCGATGCGCGGCTCGGTCTCGCGACTGCTCAGATAACCGACGAAGCGGCCGCCGTCGACTATGGGCACGCACTGCCCGGAGACGCCCTCGTCGTCCCAGCCGAACGTGCCCATGCCGCCGGGCGCGGTGGCGTCAGCGACGATCGTCACGAGGTCCGAGCCGTAGCGGAAACCGTCGGCGAGCTTGTCGGTCGTCAGGAAGCTCGTCCCGGCGTACGACGCCTCGGTCCCGAAGACCCGATCGAGCTCCGTCGGGTGGCCACAGCTTTCGTGGACCTGCAGGTAGAGCTGTGACGGGTCGAGGACGATCGTGAAGCGGCCGCTCGGGCATTGCGGGGCGGTGAGCAGCGCGACGGCTTCATCTGCGAGAGGCTCGGCGCGGGCGGCCAGGTCGAGGCTGCGGATGTATTCGTAGCCCGCGGCCTGCCAGCCCCCGCCGGAGTCGGGGTATGACCGGCGCTGGTGCTCGTCGCCGTCGACGGCGTTCGCCTCCACCGCGGAGCCGACGTGGGTGATGGTCTGCTCGGTGAATGAGCCGTCGGTCGCGGCGAACGTCTTCCACTCGCGCTGGGCCGCGTACATGGACTCAGTGAAGGCGATGCCGTCGACGCGTGCGGCCGCCTGATCGGCCGCGAGAAGATCGGCGATCTTGTCCCCGAGCGGGACGCTGAACGGGTCCTCATCGATCGATGTCTCGTAGTGGCCGTAGGCCGGCGGCCGGTCGTCGAGCGTGGCGGGCTCACGCAGTGCGGTCGCGCTCGCCCTGGCGATGCGTACGGCTTCACCGGCGATCCGATCAGCCTCGCCGGCGCCCAGGACATGGCTGCTGGCGAAACCCCACGCGCCATCGACCAGGACGCGCACCCCGAACCCTTCCGTCTCGTTCGAGGCGACGCCCTCGACGCGGCCGGTCTTGATGGCGATCGATTCGTCGAGCCGACGGACCACGCGGACGTCCGCGTAGCGAGCACCGAGGGACGTGGCGGTATCCAGTGCGCGCTCGGTCAGGTCTCGCATGGGTCGGTCAGCCTACCAGCGGGTCCAAGGCGGGACACTCGGGCGGATGCCGTATCCGCGTTGGGATCCCTAGAGCACGCGGACGGCGGCGAGCGCCTGCGCGGTGAGCACGACCCCGAACGCGAGGACGACGACCGCCGCCGCGAGCGGGACGACCTCGCGGATCCATGCAAGCCCGGCGCCTGCCTGGACCTGGTCCACACGATCGCGGGCCGTTACCAGCACCAGCCCGATCCCACTCATCACGGCAGCCATGCCGAACCCGAATGCGACGACGAGCACCAGCCCGAACGCGGCCCGTCCGGCAGCGATCGAACCGAGCAGGATCAACAAAGCGCTGGTTGATGGGATCAGCCCTCCGGCCAGGCCGAGCAGGAACAGGCTCCGCCAGCTGATCGTGGATGCAGGAGCGTTGCCGTGGCCGTGGTCATGGTGGCCATGTCCGTGCCGATGCGAGTGGCCGTGGTCGCGTGGGTGCGGATGCGGGTGAGCGTGATCGTCCGCCCCGCCGTGCTCGTGGCCCGCCGCGTGGCCCGCCGAGCGTCGCCGGCGGACCTCGCCGAGGAGCATCCAGCCCCCGATGAGGACGATCGATACCGCAGCGACGACCGGCGCCCAACGCACGATGGCGTCCGGGGCGACGACGTCGGTCGCGGCAACGACCACGGTCGCCAGGACCAGGATCCCGATCGTGTGGGAGAGGCTGACCGCCGCTCCGAGCCCGAGCGCGTGCCGCGCAGAGCCGCGCGTCCCGACGAGGTACGCCGCC
>DATHTG010000229.1:0-1880 GCA_035463515.1 Candidatus Limnocylindrales bacterium | reverse complement strand
TCCACGCGAGCGAAGGCTCGCCCTCGGAGGCGCTCATCGGCGCCCGGTCATGTTCGGGCGGGCGCGGCCGGCTCCTCCGCCTCATCGTCCCAGCGACCCTCGTCGAGGTACTCGCCGTCCTCGCCGGCACCGTCGACCTCTGCGGGCGCCAGCGGCGCGGCGAGCAGCGTCGCGCGGCGCTCGTCGAGCAGCGCCAGGCCCTTCTGGATGCTCTGGAGCGTGCGCTGGACGTCGCCCTCGAGACCCTCGAGGACGCTGAGCGCGTAGTCGTCGGCCCCGGCGCGGATCCGGTCCGCGTCGCCGTGCGCCTCCTCGATGATCCGCCGGCTCTCCCCTTCGGCGGCCTGGGTCAGCCCGCGCTCGTCGATGAGGAACGCGGCCTGCTCCTGGGCACGCCCGACGATGCGCTCGGCCTCCTCCTGCGCCTTCTCGATGATCCGCTCGCCCTCGGAATTGATCCGCTTGGCCGCGCGGACCTCTTCGGGTACGGCCACACGCAGCTCGTCGATCAGACCGAGCGCCGCGTTCTGGTCGACCACCACGTTCGTCGTGAGCGGCAGCTTCTTGCCGTTGGCGATGAGCGATTCGAGACGCTCGACGAGGAAGATGATGTCGATGTCGATGGCCCTCCTGCGCCGTCGATTATCGCACGGGCCGTTCGCTCAGCGACGCCCCAATGCCCGCTCGACGGCGTCTTTCGCCGCCAGCGGGACCATCGTCGACACGTCCCCGCCGAACGCCGCGATCTCCTTGACCAGACTCGAGCTGACGTAGCTGTTCGCTGCCGACGTCATGAAGAAGACCGTGTCCACCTCAGGCTCCAGGACCCGGTTGTTGTGCGCGAGTTGCATCTCGGTCTCGAAGTCGCTGATCGCACGGAGCCCTCGGACGATCGCGCTCGCGTGACGGGCCCGAGCGAATTCGACCGTCAGGCCGTCGAACGAGGCGACGTCGACCTTCTCATCGGGAACGCGGTGGGCAGCGAGGGCCGCGCGGATCACCTCGATCCGTTGCTCGACCGACAACAGTGGCGCCTTCTTCGGATTGGCGAGCACCGCCACCACGACGGTGTCGAAGACGGCGGCCGCGCGCTCGACGATATCGAGGTGGCCGTTCGTGATCGGGTCGAAGGAGCCGGGGTAGACCGCGACGCTCATGCGTCCTCCGCGCGCCGGTAGAAGGTCAGCGCCGTGTCGCCGAAGCGGCGGTCGCGCTCGGATGCTAGCAGCCCGATCGTGGCCGGCGGCGCGGTCCGCCAGAAGTGTTTCGCGACCACTCGGCCGCCCGACGCGACCAGCGGTCCGACGGCGTCAAGGGCGGCGGCGAGGACCGGGCTGTCGTCGTACGGCGGATCGACGAGCACGATGTGGTACGCCTCGTCGTCAGCCCGTCGGGCATCGCGAAGCCAGCCGAGGACGCTGCTGCGGATGACCGTCGCCTGCTCGGGGCCGGCCAGACCGGTCCGGTCGAGATTCGACCGTATGACCTGGATCGCTCCGAGGTCGTGTTCGACGAACGTGGCGTGGGCCGCGCCCCGCGACAGCGCCTCGATCCCGCCCGCGCCACTCCCCGCGAAGAGGTCGAGGAACCGGGAACCGGGCAGGTCCGGCTCCAGGATCCCGAACAACGTCTGCTTGACGCGGTCGGCGAGGGGTCGCGTGCCGGGTCCCGGGGCGTCCAGCCTGATCGACCGGGCCGTCCCGGCGATGACACGGCCGGCGTCAGCCACGCGTCGGCGTCATGAGCCGCTGGCCGCATCCGCGGCGAGGAGGTGTCGCAGCCAGCCATCGCTGAGCTCGCGGAAGAGGGGCTCGAGCTCGGCCCGGCCCACCCCGTCCGGACTCCACCGGTCCAGCGTCCGCTCGGCGGCCGACCGCGCG
>DATHTG010000228.1:0-3891 GCA_035463515.1 Candidatus Limnocylindrales bacterium | reverse complement strand
TCGAGCACGAGGTGATCCAGCAGGTCCCACGCGTCCTTGAGGCGCCCTTCGCGCGGGCCGCCGAGGCGCTCCAGCTCCTCATCACGGACGGCCGCGTAGCGATCGATCGGCAGGAGACCCTGGTTCCGCCAGAGCCAGAGTTGGGACCGGGCGATCTCCGCGGTCGCGGCATCCTCCATCAGGTTGTCGATCGCGGCGGCGCCGACGCCGCGGAGCCACGAGTCCATGTAGGCCAGCGCGACACGGACGTTGGCGCGTATGCCCGCGTCGGTGACCTTGCCGCCGTCGACGGCGAACCCGGTCAGATCGGCGGCGCCGACGGACGCCCCCGGCCGGCGGTCCTTCTGGTTCGGCGCGTCGCCCAGCACCGAGTCGAAGATCTCCGTCGCCACCGGCACCAAGTCCGGATGGGCGACCCACGTCCCGTCGAACCCGTCGCGCGACTCGCGGTCCTTGTCCTCGCGGACCTTGGCGAGCGCCCGTTCCGTGACCTCGGGGTCACGGCGGTTGGGGATGAACGCGGCCATCCCACCGATCGCGTGCGCCCCGCGCCGATGACACGTCTCGACCAGCAGGTTCGTGTACGCCCGCATGAACGGGACGGTCATCGTCAGCTGCGCCCGGTCGGGTGACGCGAGTTCGCCCGACCTGCGGAACCGCTTGATGACGCTGAACAGGTAGTCCCAGCGCCCGGCGTTGAGTCCAGCCGCGTGCTCCCGGAGCTCGTACAGGATCTCGTCCATCTCGAACGCCGCGGTGATCGTCTCGATAAGGACCGTCGCCCGGATCGACCCGCGCGGGATACCGAGGCGCTCCTGCGCGAAGACGAACACTTCGTTCCAGAGGCGCGCCTCGTGGTGGGTCTCCAGCTTCGGCAGATAGAGGTACGGACCGGATCCTCGCCGTACCCGTTCCGCGGCGTTATGGAAGAGGTACAGACCCGCGTCGAACAGGGACGCGGACATCGGCGTGCCATCGACGAGCACGTGTGACTCGACCAGGTGCCAGCCGCGCGGCCGGACGACGAGCTGGGCGATCCGGTCGTTCAATCGATACGACTTGCCCTCGGGCGAGTCGAAGGTCAGCGTGCCACGGACTGCATCGATCAGGGCTGCCTGGCCACCGACGATGTTCGCCCAGGTCGGCGACAGCGCATCCTCGAGGTCGGCCATGAAGACCCGGGCGCCCGAATTCAGGGCGTTGATCATCATCTTCGGCTCGGCCGGCCCCGTGATCTCCACACGTCTATCGTCGAAGTCGGCCGGGGCGGGCGCCACGGTCCAGTCGCCCTCGCGGATCTCGTGGGTCCCGGCGAGGAAGTCGAGGGTCACGCCGGCGTCGATCTCCGCTTGTCGCTCCTGGCGGCGCTGCAGCAGATCGATGCGGATCTGCGCGAAGCGCTGCTGGAGGTCCGCGACGAAATCGAGGGCCTCGTCCGTCAGGACCCAGTCGGAGCCTGGGACGGGCGGTCCGGTGACGACGACGCCGTCCCGTGGCATCAGGTCACCTCGGACCGACGGATCGTGGCCTCGATCAGCCCGTGCGGCTCGGTCGTCGCGACGTAGACGAGCCGGTCGTTATCGATGCCGAAGCGGTCGAGGTCGACCGTCCAGTGATGGAGGTTGGGGAGCACCATCCGTACCTCGTCGAGCTCCTCGTGTCGTTCGAGCATCGCCTTGGCCATGATCCAGATCGACGTCTGGACGCTCGGAGAATCGTGGTCCGCGAAGACTTCCAGCAGCGTGCCGCGGACGGCCTCCCACGTGGCATCGAAGTCGATATCGGGTGACCCATACGTCCATATGGCCGTCAGCTTCGTGGCCATGAGGCGGTCGTCGGTCTCCGCGAGGGTCGTGAAGCGGTCGCGCGGGAAACCGGAGAACGAGGAGCGGGAGGTCTTCATGACGATGAGATCCTCGATCCCCGCCTCGGCAACCGTCGCGTCGCGGCCGACGGCGACGTTCGCGACCCGTGTCCCCTCCCCGGTCCGAACGAACGCGTCGGGAGCGGCGGCGCCGGCTACGTCCAGAGGCCGCCAGCCGTGCTCGCGGACGTTGACGATGGAGCGCTCGACCTGGTCGTACTGGAGGAAGTGGCGGCCGAGGGCCGTCGCGTAGTCCTCGATCGAGCCGGTCAGCTGGTCCGCGGCAAGGGCATACGCGGTGTTCTTCATCGTGTCGGTGGCGACGACCAGCGAGTTGTCCCCATCGACGTGGGCGGCCGTGAAATCGCCCTCGAGCGCGACGGCGACCGTCAGATCGCGGAGCCGATGGGGGGACGAGTCGCGACCGACGCGGACGAGGCGGATCGCGGCCTTGCCGTAGCGGTTCGCGCCGAGCTCGATCATCGTGCGGTCAGCTTGCCATGGCGGTCGATGGCGATGTCGACGACCGCGTCGAGAGCACGGTGCAGCTCGCTGGTGCGGTCGGCATCGACCGCGGCGGCCATGTCGGGGAGCAGCGCCTCCCGTGGCCGCCCGGCGACGAAGACGCAGTAGCGGAAGCCGTGCTTCCGCTCATACGCGTCGTTGAGGCGCTCGAGCTCCTTGGCGACATCGACGTCGTGGGGAGTGTCGCTTCTCCGGTCGTACCCTTGCTCGCGGTGACTCATCTGGGAGACCGTCCCAGGCGGCGCCCCGAGCCGCGGGTGCGCGTCGACCAGCTCGATCTGCTCCTCCTCGGGCATCGCATGTGCGATGTCACGGGCGACGTGGAAGAGGACATCTTCCGACGGGAAGGGCCCGGCGCGCTCCACGCGATCGAGGAACCGGGGAGCCCCTTCGAACAGCGTCTCGAGCGTGGCCCGGTCGAGGGTCACCGCCGATCCGTCACCAGCCGCCGGCGTCGCGGACGATGCGATGGAGGACGCGTGCCGCGACGAGGCGGCGATATTCGGCGGTCGAGCGAACGTCGTCGATGGGTACGAGTTCCCCGGCCAGGATCTCGGCGGCACGATCCGCGGTCTCCGGCGTCGGCTGCCGAGCTTCGAGCGCCTCTTCGGTGGCGGTCGCACGGACCGGGGTGGCCGCGACCGAGCCGAGGGCCACCCGGACGTCTCGCCACGTGCCGTCGCCACGCCACGCGACGGCCATCACGACCTTGCTGATGGCCTGGGCGCGCCGCGTGCCGACCTTCCGGAACCGCGTCTCACGATCGGCCGCGATCGGGAGACGGATCCGCAGGATCAACTCATCGTGGGCCAGTGCCGTCTGCCGGTAGCCCGTCCAGAACTCTGCGGCGGGCACCTCACGCTCACCTCGTCTCGAGCCGACCACGATGACCGCGTCGCCCGCCAGCAGGACCGGCAACGTGTCACCGGCCGGCGACGCATTCGCGATATTCCCGCCGAGCGTGCCGCGGTTCTGGATCTGGGCTGCGCCGATCGTGGCCGCGGCCTGGACCAGGGCCGGGACGTGCTCTCGGCACAGGGCGGAGCGGCGGATGTCGGTATACGTGGTGAGAGCGCCGAGGGACAGCGCGTCACCGTCGATCGCGATGCCGCGAAGGGCGTCGATCGCCCACAGGTCGACGACACTCGCCGGGGGCGGTGCCAGCTCCCCGGTCAGGGTCACCATGAGGTCGGTGCCTCCCGCGATCGGCCGGACCGGCGACTCAGCCGAGCCACCGGCGAGCACCGCATACGCGGCGTCGAGGTCGCGGGGGCTGGTGACGGGGGGCTCGATCGACACTCCGGAGTCCGTCAGCGGCGGCCGCGACGGCGGCCCAGGAACAGCAGGATCAGAGCGGCGACGATCCCGAAGCCGGCGATGACCTGGCCCGGCGTGACGTTCGGCGTCGCGACGAGGTCGGCATCGGCCGGATCGACGGACGGCGCATCGAGCGCCTCGTCGGTGAGCGCGGGGCGGTGGCCGTTCGTCGGAACGGCCAGGCG
>DATHTG010000227.1:0-6475 GCA_035463515.1 Candidatus Limnocylindrales bacterium | reverse complement strand
ATCCGCGCGATCACGATCAACGACGACGACGAGCTCGCCTGGGTCGGCGTGTCGAGCGGCTCGGACGACATCATCCTCGCGACGGCGCAGGGGATGCTCGCCCGGTTCGAGGAAAGCGAGGTCCGGCCGATGGGCCGCGACGCCGCGGGCGTCATCGGCATCCGCCTGCTCAAGCGTGAGGGTGACAGCGTCGTCGCGATGAGCGTCGTCGAGCCCGATTCCGACCTGCTGGTGCTCACCGAGACCGGCTACGGCAAGCGCGTCGCGATCGGCGATTTCCGGCGCAAGCACCGCGGCGGCCAGGGCGTCCGGCTGATCGCGCTCGAAGGGCGCAAGACCGGGCTCGTCGCTGCCGTCCAGCAGGTCACGGAGCAGGACGAAGAGTTGGTGCTGATCTCGCAGGGCGGCCAAGTGATCCGGACCGAGACGAACACGATCAACCGCTATTCCTCGGGGGCGCGCGGGGTGATCGTGATGCGGCTCGCAGAAGGCGACCGGGTGGCCGCGATCGCGGCGTTCCGCCCCGGACTTGCGGACCGTGACGGCATGGGCGACGATGACGGCCCCGCGACGGGTGGCCCCGGTCAAGCCGGCCCGAGCGGCGGTGCGGTGTGACGGTCTTCGGCCAACGGGAGGGGACGCCCTTGTACGCGGACCAGTTCGAGATCTACCACGGCAACGCCAACCCCGAGCTGGCGCGCAAGATCGCCCGCTACCTGGGGATGGACTGCGGCAAGGCCGAGGTGTTCCAGTTCGCGAACGAGAACATCTTCGTCAAGATCCTCGACAACGTCCGTGAGAAGGACGTCTTCCTCGTCCAGCCGACGTCGCACCCGGTCAACCAGTCGATCATGGAACTGCTGATCATGATCGACGCGTTCAAGCGCGCGTCCGCGGGACGCATCACGGCCGTCATCCCGTTCTACGCGTATGGCAGATCCGACAAGAAGGACCAGCCCCGGGTGCCGATCACGGCACGCCTCATCGCGGACATGATCACGGTCGCCGGCGCCGATCGCGTCCTGACGATGGACCTCCACCAGGGCCAGATCCAGGGCTTCTTCAATATCCCTGTCGATGAGCTGACCGCGGTGCACATGCTGTCGCGCTACTTCATCGACAAGCGCCTCCACGATCTCGTGGTCGTGACCGACCTCGGCTTTGCGAAGCGCGCCCGCGCATTCGCCGAGCTGCTCGACGCGCCGCTGGCGATCATCGAGAAGCGCCGGGTCGGCAACCTCGATCGCGCCGAGCTCATGAACGTCATCGGCGAGGTGCGCGGCAAGCGGGCGATCATCGTCGACGACGAGATCGACACGGCTGGCACGCTCGTCGAGATCGTCCGCGCGCTCGAGCGGGAGGGCGTCACGGAGATGTACGCGTGCGCGACGCACGGGGTCCTGAGCGACCCGGCCATCGAGCGCCTGCGGGAGAGCGCGCTGCGCGAGGTCGTCATCACCGATTCGGTCCCGCTCCAGGCCTCGAAGCGCATGTCGAAGCTGACCGTGCTGTCCGTCGCGCCGTTGATCGGCGAGGCGATCAAGCGCATCCATCGGGGCGAGTCGGTCGGTGCGCTGTTCTCGAGCGAGGTCTCGTTCACCCAGGAGATGCTCCTGTGGGACGAGGGCGGGGAGGGATCCGGCGGCGCTGCCCCGCCGCGTGCCTCGGGCGACGACGGGGGTGAAGGCGGCGACGACACGGACCCCTCAAGAGCCGAACTCGCCGCGACGGTACCATCGGACCGATGACACTCCAGCTCCACCGACCCGACGGCGAGGGCGGGCTCGAGCCCCGTCCGTCCGAGCCGGAATGGCAGGCACAGCTGCGCTCCGAGCGGTGGGGCAGCGGTCTGCGCCGAAAGCGCCTGCCGGACCTCAAGAACAGCGAGATGAACCCGACCTCGACGCCGCTCGCGATCATGTTCTGGATCGGGCTGGCGTTCGCGACCTTCGTGCTGCTGGTCGTCGGCTACGGGACGGGCTTCTGGTCGTAGCGTCCGGCCGGCGCCAGGGCGTCTGACCGGGGTCGTGAGCGACTCCCCCTATACTCAACCGTCCGATGCGATTCCTTTCCAAGTTCGTCGATTCGAACGACCGTGAGCTGCGACGGATCCAGCCATGGGTCGACGAAGCCAACTCCCTCGAGGCCGAGTTCGAAGGCCTGTCCGACGAGGAGATCCGTACCCAGTTCGCGGAGATCCGTGACGAGGTCCGTGCGGCCGCACGACCCGAGGAGCCCTCTGACGACGAGCTCCATCACGAGGACCTCGAGCGCCGCCGGGAGCTGACGAAGGCGCGCCGCAAGCGCGAGAACGAGCGTCTCCAGAAGGCGCTCGACGAAGCGCTGCCGGAAGTCTTCGCGATGGCCCGTGAGGCCATGAAGCGGACCCTCGGGATGCGCCACTTCGACGTGCAGCTCATCGGCGGGGCCGTGCTCCACCAGGGCAAGATCGCCGAGATGCGCACCGGCGAGGGCAAGACCCTCGTCGCGCCGCTCGCGGCCATCCTCAACTCGATGGCCGGCCGGGGCGTCCACATCGTGACCGTCAACGACTACCTCGCCCGCCGTGACCCACAGTGGATGGGCCCGATCTACCACTTCCTCGGTGTGAGCGTCGGGATGATCCTCGGCCAGCAGTCCGACGGTGGGGCGGCCTCGTACGTGTATGAGCCCGGCTACCCGACGAATGACGAGCGGCTGCTCAACCTGCGCCCGGTCGAGCGGGCCGAGGCGTACGCCGCGGACGTGACGTACGGGACGAACAACGAGTTCGGCTTCGATTACCTCCGCGACAACATGGTCGTCGAGCTCGACCAGCGTGTGCAGCGCGAGCGCTACTTCGGGATCGTCGACGAGGTCGACAACATCCTGATCGACGAGGCGCGCACGCCGCTGATCATCTCGGGTCAGGCCGAGGAGTCGGCCGACCTGTACTTCACGTTCGCTCGGCTCGTGCCGCGCTTGAAGGAACGGCCCGAGGGCGCCGAGGACGGCGGCGACTACTTCGTCGATCTGAAGGACCGTGCCGTCAGCCCGACCGAGGAAGGCGTCCACAAGATGGAGGGCTGGCTCAGCGTCGACAACCTGTACGACGCCGACCCGCGCCTCGCTCGCCATTTCGACCAGGCGCTGCGTGCACACGCGCTGTACAAACGCGACCGCGATTACATCGTCAAGGACGGCGAGATCGTCATCGTGGACGAGTTCACGGGCCGCCAGATGCCGGGCCGCCGATGGAGCGAGGGTCTCCACCAGGCGATCGAGGCGAAGGAGGGCGTCCGGGTCCAGCGCGAGAGCGTCACCCTCGCGACGATCACATTCCAGAACTACTTCCGGCTGTACGACAAGCTGTCCGGCATGACCGGCACGGCGATGACCGAGGCCGAGGAGTTCCACAAGATCTACCAACTCGAGGTCGTCGCGATCCCGACCCATCGCGACATGGTCCGGACGGACGAGGCGGATCTCGTGTTCCGCGACGAGAAGGCGAAGTTCAACGCCCTGATCGACGAGATCGTCGAGATGCAGGAGGAGGGCCGGCCGGTCCTCGTCGGCACGGTCAGCGTCGAGAAATCCGAGATCCTCTCGGCGATGCTCAAGCGGCGGGGCATCAAGCACGAGACGTTGAACGCCAAGTTCCATGAGAAGGAGTCGGGGATCGTCGCCCAGGCCGGACGATCGGGAGCGGTGACGATCGCGACGAACATGGCCGGCCGCGGCACCGACATCCTGCTCGGCGGCAATCCGGCCGGACTCGCTTCCGAGTCGCTGCACCGCAAGGGCCTCAACCCGGCCGAGGTCGACAAGACGACGTACGACGCCGCGCTCGACGAGGCCAAGGCGATCACCGAGGAGGATCACGTCCGGGTCGTCGAGGCCGGCGGGCTCCACATCATCGGCACCGAGCGGCACGAGTCGCGGCGGATCGACAACCAGCTCCGCGGCCGTGCCGGCCGCCAGGGCGACCCGGGCTCCTCGCGCTTCTACCTGTCGCTCGACGACGACCTGATGAAGCGGTTCGCATCGGATCGCGTGACGGGTCTCATGGAGCGGCTCGGACTCGAGGACGACGTGGCCATCGAGTCGCGTCTGGTGTCGAAGACGATCGAGAGCGCCCAGAGCCGGGTCGAGGGCTTCAACTTCGACATCCGCAAACGCGTCGTCGAATTCGACGATGTCATCAACAAGCAGCGCGAGACGATCTACGCTGAGCGCGACAAGGTGCTCAAGAACGAGGACCTCACCGGGACGGTCCAGGCATTCCTCGACGAGGAGCTCGACACGCTCGTCGAGAGCCATCTCGCCGGGGAGGACCCCGACGCGTGGGACGTGGACGGGCTGTCCCAGGCGCTGATCGCGATGGGTCTCGACGGACCGGAGACGTCGCCGGATGGGATCTGGGAGCAGGGTGGTCGCGAGGACATCGCGGAGCATCTGCGCGAGGTCGCCGATCAGCGGCTCGCCGCCAAGGAGGCCGAGGTCGGCGAGGAAGGGTGGGCCCAGGTGGAGCGGATCGTGCTGCTGCGCACGATCGACTCCCTGTGGGTCGAGCACCTGACCGAGGTCGACGACATGCGGCGCGGTATCGGTCTGCGCGGCTACGCCCAGCAGGATCCGCTCAACGAGTTCCGGCGCGAGGCGTTCCGGATGTACGAGGAGCTGCGCGGCCTGATCCGGCACGGCGTCGCGTCGACGATCTTCCGCGTGACGGTCCAGCGCCAGCCACCGCCCGATGAGGGGCTCTCTCGGTCACTCGCTGCGGGTGTCGCTGCATTGGGCGGCAGGGACGGGAACGGCAGCGGTGCCGCCCGGCCGACGCTCGCGGGAGCCGGGGCTGCGGCCCGTGCCGGCGGCACGACGATGGCGGCCGGGTCCGCGGTGCGCAACGTCCGGACATCGCTTGGCGACCAGCCACTGACCCAGGGCTCCGGCAACGGCACCGGCACACCCGGCGCGCGGCCCGGCTACACGCCGACGGGCGAGCGGATCGGCCGCAACGACCCGTGCTGGTGCGGCTCTGGCGCCAAGTACAAGAAGTGCCACGGCCGCTGATCGGCTGAGGCATCGGTGCGCGGGCTGGCTCGGCTCGTCCTCGCGGGAATGATCGCCACCGTCGCGGTGGGCGGCTACGTGGCGTATCGGATCTGGGACCAGGGCAATCGCGACGAGCGCCCGCCCGCCGATGCGATCGTCGTCATGGGCGCCGCGCAGTACGACGGCCGTCCCTCACCCGTGTTCGCCGCACGCCTCGACCACGCGATCGAGTTGTTCCACGAGGGGATCGCGCCGCGCCTCATCGTGACCGGCGGCAAGCAGGAGGGCGACCGGACCACCGAGGCAGCCAGCGCCCGGATCTACGCGGTCCAGCATGACGTCCCGGACGAGGCGATCCTCAGCGAGGACCAGAGCCGGACGACGCTCCAGTCCATACGTGGCGTCGCGGCGGTGATGCGCGACCAGGGCATCGAGTCGGCGGTCTTCGTCTCCGACCCCAGCCACATGCTTCGCGTCCTGCGGATGGCATCCGACGAGGGCGTCACGGCGTATGGCTCGCCGACCCGAACGAGCCCATTGGAGCGCGACCCCATCCGGCACGTCGACGCGATCCTCCATGAGCTCGGAGCGCTGGCCCTCTACTTCGTTTCGGGCGGATCGCCCTAACTTCCCTCTTGGCTGGTGGTGCTTGGCCGCCTATACTGGGCCAACCCGCCGATCCCGGACCGCTAGCGTCCTCCGACGGGTCTCCCAGCCCCGCCCCGCTCGTGCCCAGCGCCGTGAATGGAGGGAGTCCGTTGAAGCAGGCCGAGGATGCCGCGTTCGTCGATCTCATCGCGTGCGAGCGCGATTGTCGGTCCTGCAGCTACGCGGCAGCCCTCGACTGTGACGGCAACTGCGGCGTCTGCCCCCACAACAGTTACTGCCCCTGCGTGAACCCCGTCGTCGCCCGGAGCAAGACCGCCTTGCGGCTCATCGAGCTGCGCCCGATCCTGCTCCAGGATCTCCAGGCCCGGAACTAGTGGACGCGTCCGCCATCCGCGACCTGGCCGAGAAGATCCGGTCGACCTCGGGGCGCCTTTGACCTCGACGCCAAGCGAGAGCGGGTCGCCCAGCTCGACGCGCTGACCCTCGAACCCGGCTTCTGGGACGACCAGCGCGCCGCGCAGAAGATCCTCCGCGAGGCCGACGGTCTCCGTTCCGAGATCGACACCTGGCAGGACCTGCTGACGCGCGCCGACGACCTCGAGGCCGCGGTCGAGCTGCTTGACCAGGAGGCCGACGCGGGTCTCCAGGCAGAGCTCGACCAGAACGCTGCGTCACTCGAGAAGGACCTCGATCGCGAGCGAACGGCGCTGCTCTTCTCCGGCGAGCACGATGCGCGGTCGGCCATCCTGACCATCAGCGCGGGCGCCGGCGGCACCGAGGCCACCGACTGGGCCGAGATGCTGCTGCGCATGTACCTCCGCTGGGCGGAGCG
>DATHTG010000226.1:0-9949 GCA_035463515.1 Candidatus Limnocylindrales bacterium | reverse complement strand
GGCTCGATCGGGGCCGTCGGTCAGGGCCGTCGAGTGGCGCTTGGCGGGGTCGGTCGCACGGTCGTACGGGTGACGGGTCTCGGGCATGGCGTCAGTGTAGGGCGACGCCCTCGGGGTCCGCCGCGCGCAGCCCGAGGGTGCGCTCCTGAGCCAGGAACGGCGCACGGCGCGCGTCAGGTTTCGCGCTCGAAGTCCGCGACGAGCCGCTCGCGTACCAGCTCGTTGGCGCGATCGCGGCTCGCGGGGTGACCCGTCACGGCCTCGAGGAAGTCGTCACGAGCCAGGGCGAACGCTTCGATGGGCGTCGACGCCCGGATCGACGCGGTCCGCGGGACATCGTGGACGAGGGCGATCTCGCCCGCGCCGTCGCCAGGCCCGAGACGTCCGATGCCCTCGCCGAACCTCGAGACGTCAGCCTCGCCCCGATCGATGAGCACGTACCGGTCGCCCTGGTCACCCTCGCGCATGAGCCACGCTCCCGCCTCGAATCGGACCGGCTCCATCGATCCCGCGAGGTGCTCGATCGTCGCAAGCGACAACGGTGCGAACAGGGGCTGCGACCGAAGCAGCTCCACACGCCGGGCGGCGGCCGGACCACCCTCGTCCAGGCGACGCAGCCTTCTCCACGTGAGGATCGCGGCGACCGGCAGGACGGCACCCGCCACGATCAGCGCACCCTTGATGCCGAGCGCTGCGATCAGCAGCGGCGCGATGAGGCCGCCGATCGCCGGGCCGCCGTTCGCCGCACTGTCGACGATGCCGAGGACCGCGACGCGGGCGGCGTTCGGCGTCATGCGCTGGATCAACGTGAAGCCGGCGACGTCGAGCACGGCGTTGCTGACGCCGACGGCGCCCATCGCGACCATCGCCACGACCGGATCGACGAGGAGTCCGACGACCGCGATCGGCGCGCCCCAGGACGCCAGAGCCAGCGCGAATGGCGGCCCAAGGCGGTCGCGACCGGCGAGCGTTATCGCGGCGACCGAGCCGAACAAGCCGCCGAGACCGATCAGCGCGTTCAGGGTCCCGACGCCAGCTTCGCCGAGGCCGAGCAGCTCGATCGAGGCCACGACGATGAGCACGGTGAGCAGGCCGCGCACGAAGGTCTGCAGGCTGAGCGTCCCGATGATCAGGCTGAGGCCCGGGATCGTCGCGACGGCGCGCACCCCGGCCGGAACCTCGGCGAGGGCAGCCCGGACACTGGCGGGCTGGTCACTGCGCCCCACGCTCGGGACGTGGAGTCGCGCGACGCTGACGACACTGATGACGTCGATCGCGATGACCGCGATGAGCGCTTCGACAGGCCCCGCGACGACCAGGAGGACGCTCGCGAGCGCCGGGCCGACGAAGGTGCCGAGCCCTTCGGCTGCGCCTGACGTGACGTTCGCCCCGATCAGCTGCTCGGGCGTTCGTGCGACGCCGGGCAGGAGCCCCATGTGCAGCGGTCGGGTGAAGCCGCCGGCGCTGGCCTCCACGGCGACGAGAAGCAACATCAGCCACAGCGGCGCCTCGACCATCGCGACGGCCACAAGGCCGATGACCGCGACGGTCCGGATGACGTTCGTCCCGCGGAGCACCGTCTCGGTCGGCCAGCGCGCCACGGGAAGACCGACGAACGGCGCAAGGATCGTCGGCAGGAGGTAGCGCGCGAGTCCGAAGGCCCCGACCCCGACCGCGCCACCGAGCTGGTAGGCGACGACGAGGTTGATGACGAGGAGTGCCCACTGGCCGGCGTTGGCTGCGAACCAGGCCACCATCAGCTGTCGTATCGCCGGCTCGCCAAGGGCGGTGCGCAGGGCGCCGAGCGCCGGGTCGGACCGACCGATCAGCCCACGTCCCATGGCCGGAGGATAGTCAACGGTGCTCTCGCGGATGCCGAGGCCAGCGCGTATGCTGCCGAGGCACGCGCTGCGCTTGACGGCGGGAGGGCCGAGGATGGATCAAAAGCTGACACTGCTCTCGAAGGTCCCGCTCTTCGCCGACCTGAGCGCGAGCGATCTCGCTGCGGTGGGTCGGTTGACCGACGAGGTCAGCGTCCCTGCCGGAAAGGTCCTCGCGACCGAGGGGTCCAGCGGGCACGAGTTCTTCGTGATCCTGGACGGCACGGTGACCATCACGAGGGGGTCGCAGCACTTGGCCGACCTCGGCGGTGGCGACTTCTTCGGCGAGTTAGCGATGATCGCGAATGTCCCACGCACGGCCACAGCCACCGCCACGACACCGACGACGCTCCTCGTTCTGGGACATCGGGAGTTCACGAGTCTCCTCGCGGATCAGCCGCGGATCCGCGACAAGGTGATGATCGCCGTGGCTCGACGTCTCTCCGAGCTCGCGCCCGCCCACACCAACTGACGGTTCAGCGGAGGCACGTCCCCGTCGAGACCGCGTCCGTGCGACCGAGCGCCGGGATGATCCGCGTCGCGACCGACGTCGGCGTGAGCGCGTAGCCCACATCGTCATCCGAGCGGGCCTCCGCGAACACGAGCCCGCCGATCGTCCCGTCCTCGAGCACGAACGGACCGCCACTGTCGCCGCGCTCGATCTCGGCTTGGAGCTCGAGGATGTCGCGGTCGACACGGGCCTCGCCGTAGATGTCGTACCCCGTGGCTCGGTATGCGCCGGTCACCGCCGCAGACGCGATCGTCAGCGAGCCGCCGCCCGGGTAGCCGAGCGCAGCGCCGACCGCCCCGCGGTCCGGGTCCCGAGTCGCGAACCGCAGGGGCCTGGCGGACAGGTCGGGCGCGCGCAGCAGCGCGACATCGAGCGATGGGTCGAACAGGACGACGGTGGCCTGCGCGCGCTCGCCAGCGACCGTCGCGACGTCGATCGCGCCGTTCCGCGCTCCGGCGACGACGTGGGCGTTCGTCACGACGTAGCCGTTGCCGACGATCACACCGCTGCCGGATGCCTGGGCGGAACAGACGATCGCTTGGACCCGAACCGTGCTCTGTTCGGCGTCATGCGCGATCCGGCGGGTCGTCGCGTCCGACGGGCGATCAACCGGCGGCTTCGGCAACGGCTCGAAGGCGACGAAGACGTTCGGCAAGCCGGAGTCGTCGAGGAGGTTCGCGAGCTCACCGGCGATGGCCGTCGGCGGCGGGAGGACCGCGTTGAGCGTCCGGATCGCGGTCGACGTATGCGCCGCCTCGCTGAGCCGAGGGACGGGCCCGAGCGCGAGCAGTCCACCGGCGAGCCAGACGACGAGCAGCGCCTGCGCAGCTCCTGTCACGCTCCCCAACAGGCGGTCCGCTGCCCCGAGGACGCCGCTGCCGAGTGACCGTGCCGCGGTCCTGCCGATCGCCGAGCCGACCGATTCACCGATGCCGACCGCCATGAGCAGTCCGGCGAGCACGACATATGGCCGGATCCCGGCTGGCACCTCGCCGAGCGGCTCAGCCAGGTTGACCAGCGCGAGGATGCCCAGGGCACCACCGGCCACCGCGCCGAGGAGCCCGGCGATCTGCGGAAGGGCCCCCGACTGGAACCCGAGGATGATGGCGAGGACGACGAGCAGGATCGCCACGAGGTCGAGCGGGTTCACCGCTCGATCGTCGCACAGGGATCGGCAAGGTGCCCCCACAGGGCCCGATCCGGTGGAGTCGCGAGTCGATGAGGTCGGTCCGGCTCGGTCGAACCCCGGATGCCGGACCCTCGATCTCCCTAGCCGACCGTGATCTCGACCGGCGCCGCCACGCCGCCTGAGTCGACGATCCGCCACGTGCCGGCGCCCACGTTCGGGATCTCGAACTCCGTGACGTGTTGCTCGGCGAGAGCGACGCAGGCGATCTCCTGCGGGCTGCTGCCTTCGCGGAGGGTGACCGTATACGTTCCGTCGCCCTTGTCCACGACGATCGAGTCCAGGATCGTGCATGGCTCGACGCCGCTGGTCCACACCGCCTGGACATGGATCGTGGTGCCGTCGACCCGCGCGGCGAGGCTCTCCGCGGGGATAGCGTGGACGTTGACCGCCTGGCCTGGCTTGGGGAGGATCGGCTTGGCGCCGATCGGCGGGTCGACCGGCTGGCCGGGATCGCTGGGCGGCGCGCTCACCGGTGCGTCGGGCGGCGTGGTCGACGGGGCGGTCGACGGTGGCGCGGCCCCGCCGGCGCACGCAGCCAGCACGAGGAGGAGTGTGACCAGGCCGGCACCAAGGCGGGCCGTGTGAAGGAGGCGTTCCATGGCGGCGCAGACGGTGATGTGCCGCTGATGGTTCCCGGCGGGCATGGACGATCGTCCACCCGAGCTCCCGGCGTCCGTCCGTGGGGCCGGGCGGGGAGGGGCCGCGATGCTGCCATCACCGAACCCGAGCTGCGCCCACACGAGGAAGCCCGATCATGAAGCGACCCACCCCGCACGCGGCGACCAGGCCGTTCCGCGTTCTCCGCGCCGCCGTCGAGGCGCACCGCGAGCACGGCCCGACGCCGTACCTCGGCTGTGCCGTCTGCGCGCGCTGGACGATCCTGCGCCGCCCGCAGCCGCGCTGGAGCGCGTCACCGACGAACTGACCCGGGAGCGCCTACTCGAGCGGTTCGCTCAGCCCGCGCCGCCGCTCGAGGAGGTTCCGGGTCCCGCACGCCTGGCACGTCGCGACCTCGCGTCCGACCCAGATCACCGCCCGGAACGACGTCCGACAGAACCCGCAGGTCAGGTCGACCGCCACCAGCCCGAACCGCCACAGGACGGGCGGCATCCGCTCGACGAGCTGCGGATTGATGGCGTCGACCGTCAGGCGAGCCATCGATCAGGCCGTCGCGCGGGTCTCGATCCTTGGCGCGTGCGCCGCCTCCCACGCGTCGATGTCGGCCTCCTTCGAGAGCAGGTAGCCGAGCTCGTCGGTCCCGGCGAGCAGCATCCGCTTCGCGAATGGGTCGATGTCGAAGTCGATGGTCGAGCCGTCCGGCAGCAGGACACCCTGTTCGGCGAGGTCGACCGTCAGTTCCGCGTCCGGGTCGCGGTCCACGAGCTCGCGGATGCGCCGATGGACGTCCGGGGAGACGACGATCGGCAGGAGGCCGTTCTTGAGGCTGTTGTTCCGGAAGATGTCGGCGAAGCCGGTCGACAGGATCGCGCGAATGCCCCATGACGTCAGCGCCCATGGCGCGTGTTCGCGTGACGAGCCGGACCCGAAGTTGTCCCCGACGATCAGGATCGCCCGCCCAGCCATGCCCGGTGTGTCGAGGATGAACGGCGGCTCCTTGAGCGAGCCGTCCTCCTCGAACCGCCAATCGCGGAAGAGCGCGTCAGCCAGGCCAGCCTTGTCGGTCACCTTCAGGTAGCGCGCCGGGACGATCTGGTCGGTATCGACGTTCTCGGCGTCGATCGGGATGACCTTGCTCGTGAAGATGCGGAACGGCTGGGCCACGGTCAGCGACCCCCGACCGCGGCAAGCGTCTCGATCCCGGGGAGCGTCCGCGGGTCGGTGACCACACCGGCGATCGCCGTCGCCGCCGCGGTCAGCGGCGATGCGAGGAACGTGCGCCCGCCCTTGCCCTGGCGACCCTCGAAGTTCCGGTTGGACGTGCTGACCGCGTACTGCCCGGGCGACAACTGGTCGCCGTTCATCGCGATGCACATCGAGCAGCCGGACTCGCGCCAGTCCGCGCCCGCCGCCCTGAAGATGTCCGCGAGGCCCTCGCGCTCGGCCTCGCGCTTCACCTCGTCGCTGCCCGGAGTGACCATCAGCTTCACGCCGTCGGCGACGCGCCGGTCCTTGAGCGCCGCGGCGGCCAGGCGCAGGTCGCTGATCCGCCCGTTGGTGCACGACCCGACGAAGACGACGTCGACCTTCTGGCCGAGGATGGGCTGACCGGGCTGGAGATCCATATACGAGAGGGCATGCTCGAGCGCGCGGCGCTGCGCCGGATCGGCCTGCGCATCGGGGGACGGGACGCGCGACGTGATCGGGATGCCCATCCCGGGGTTCGTGCCGTACGTGATCATCGGCTCGAGGGCGTCCGCGTCGATGGTGATCGACTTGTCGAAGGTCGCGCCGTCGTCGGTCGGCAGCTGCCGCCAGCGATCGACCGCGGCGTCCCACTCGGCGCCCGCCGGCGCGTGCGGCCGCCCGTGCACGTACTCGAATGTCGTGTCGTCCGGCGCGATGAGGCCGGCCCGCGCCCCACCCTCGATCGACATGTTGCAGATCGTCATCCGCTGTTCCATGGTCAGCGCCCGGATGGCGTCACCGCGGTACTCGAAGACATGCCCCGTGCCCCCACCGACGCCGATCCGCGCGATGAGCGCGAGGATGATGTCCTTCGCCGACACGCCGGGCGCCAGCCGGCCGTCGACCCGGACCTCGTAGGTCTTCGGGTACCGCTGGAGCAGCGTCTGCGTGGCAAGGACCATCTCGACTTCGCTGGTCCCGATCCCGAACGCGAGCGCGCCGAACGCGCCGTGCGTCGAGGTGTGCGAGTCACCGCACACGATCGTCATGCCCGGCTGGGTCAGCCCCAGCTGCGGGCCGATGACGTGGACGATCCCCTGTGACGGCGATCCGATGCCGTGCAGCGGGATGCCGAAGTCCGCGCAGTTGCGCTCCAGCTGGCTGATCTGGGCCGCGGCCTGGGCGTCGAGCATCGGCAGGCTGCGTGGCGTCGTCGGGATCGAGTGGTCCGCAGTGGCGACGGTCTGGCCGGGGCGGCGGACGGTGAGGCCGCGCTCACGAAGCCCGGTGAACGCCTGTGGCGACGTCACCTCGTGGATGAGGTGGAGGTCGACCGCGAGGACGGCGGGGGCGCCCGGGTCTTGCGCGACGACGTGGTCGTCCCAGATCTTGTCGACGATCGTGCGGGGTGCGGTCATGGGGCGCGGTCTCCGGGGTCGCGATACGGCGTGCTGTGACGGTGGTGACGGCGTGCGCGGTGCCGCGCCGACGGTCGTCTGCGGCCGGAAAGGGTAGCAGAGGGTGCCGGAGGTCCTACGCCGCCCGGTACGACGGTGCGTGTAGGCGACACCCACGCCACCCCCTATAACCGCACCAACGGGGAGCCCAGCGTCGCACCGGAGGCCAGCCACGCACCTGTCCAGGACCCCGACCCCGCACGCTCAGGAACCCGAGGGACCGATCTTCGACGGGTCGACCGACCTGCGCGTCGTTCGCTTGCGCCTGTTCCTCGCGCTCTTCGCGATGTTCACGATCCCGGTCGCGCTGGCGATCCCGGTCATCTACGCGCTTGCCAGCGGCGATGGCTCCCACGTCATCCTGCCGACGCTCGCGATCTCCGCACTGGCCTTCGCCCTCGGGGGGATCGTGGTCTGGATGGCGAAGCGGATCCTCGAGCCAGCCGAGCGGCTCGATCGCGCGCGGCTCGTCCTGGAGGATGCATACACGCGTGCGCGAGCGGAATCGCTGCGCGACGCGCTCACCGGTCTCGGCAACCACCGCTCGTTCCAGGAGGAGCTGGAGCGCCAATGGGTCGGCTCGACGCGCTATCACAGCCGGCTCGCTCTGGCGATCGTCGACCTCGATGACTTCGGGAAGGTCAACGATGCCGAGGGCCACGCCGGTGGCGACCGCGTCCTCCTCGGCGTCGCCGCGCTGCTCACCGCCGGCGTGCGCCGGAGCGATCACGTGTTCCGGATCGGCGGTGACGAATTCGCGATCCTCATGCCCGGTGTCGACGCCGACGGTGCGTACCTCGCGATGCGGCGCGTCCTCGCCGCGGTCCTCGAGCGCGGTGTCGACGACCGCCGCCGCAACGAGCCGGCAGCGCAACCATGGTCGTTCACGGTCGGCATCTCGGCGGTGCCGGGGACGGCCACCGACAGGGCCACGATGTACCGAGAGGCCGACGCCGCGCTCGCATTCGGCAAGAAGCACGGGCGGACGTGCGTCTCGGTGTTCGACGCGGAGCGGCACGGCTCACCGGGTAGCGAACGGTCCGAGGCGGGTCGCGCCACGCTCGTCGCCCAGGTGGCCGCCGCCGGAGCGCTCAAGACGGTCTTCCAGCCGATCTTCGACCTGCGCAGCGGTCGGCCGCGGGGGTACGAGGCGCTCAGCCGGCCGATGCCCGGGTCCGGTTTCGCCGATGCCACCGATCTGTTCACAGCGGCCGAGGCGTTCGGCCGGACGGTAGAGCTGGACCTCGCCTGCCTGACGACGTCGATCGCGGCGTTCGCGCGTCTGGCGCTGCCCGGCAGCCTGACCCTCAATATCTCGCCACGCTCGCTGGAGTCCGACCAGTTCAGCGTCCACGCGCTGGTCAAGCTGCTGCATCGCAACGGCGTCGACCCAGGCCGGGTCGTCCTCGAGCTGACCGAGCGCGAGGCGGTCGAGGACATGGATCGGCTCATCCGGGCGGTCGAGTCGTGCCGCGCCGCCGGGATGCGCGTCGCCCCGGACGACGTCGGCGCCGGCAACGCCGGGCTCCGGCTGCTGTCGCAGATCCGGTTCGACATCGTGAAGATCGACCTATCGCTGATCCACGGTGGTGCTGTCCGGGCGACCTCGCAGGAGGTCGTCCAGACATTGAAGGACCTCGCTGACCGGTGGGAGGCGCTCGTCGTCGCCGAGGGTCTCGAGACCGTCGAGCAGCTCGAATTCGTCCGCTCGCTCGGCATCCGCGCCGGGCAGGGCTACCTCTTGGGCATCCCTGCCGAGAACCCGTCGACGGAGGCCGTCGACCTCGAGGCGCTGGTCCGCGCCGAAACCCTCGGTCTGGGCGGTCTCGGCTCGACGTCGCCGTTCGGCATCCGAGGCGCCTGACTCGCTGCCCCGAGCGCGTCTCGTTGAGACATGGTTGTCGCGTGCCGTCCGGATCTGACATGCCCAGGACGAATGGGGGAACGTTGACGAGGGTCCGATCCCTGCTAGACTTTCGCGGACCGCACGGTCCCCACCGCGCGGACGCAGCGTTTGGAGGCCATGTGGCCCGTTTCGATCGGCAGGACCGCCGCCCCGTCGCCGTCGTCATGACAGCGGACGGTCGCCGCGTGCATATGCCCATCGAGACGCAACCGCTCGCTGACGTATCGCTCCTCGCGCTCCTTCGCCTCGGGCTTGATGGGCTTCTTGGGCTCATTACCGGCTCCCGGCGGGAGAACGGAGGGATGCGGAGGGACGGACGCTAGGCGTCACCAACCACGCAACACCGAAGGGACCCTCGCCGGGAGGCGAGGGTCTTTCGTTGTCCGTCACATATCGAGGGTCAGGATGACGACGAAGACCGATACCGCGAAGCCGCCGAGTCCGGCGGCGAAGGCCCGCCGCAGCCACGTGCCGGGAGACGGCAGCGCGGCCGCGGCCGCTGTCGAGCGGGCGCGCAAGGACATGCTTCACGAGGCGCGCGACCTCAAGCGGACGCGCATCGGAGCGGACGTCCTCTGCGAGGCGCTGCTTCGCCAGGGTGTCGATGTCTTCTTCAGCTATCCCGGCGGCGTGATCCTGCCGCTGTACGACGTCCTCGGCGACTACCCGGAGCTCCGGCACGTGCTCGTCCGCCACGAGCAGGGCGGCGCCCACGCGGCAGACGGCTATGCGCGGGTCACCGGCCGGGTCGGCGTGTGCATGGGCACGTCCGGGCCGGGCGCGACGAACCTCGTGACGGGCATCGGCACGGCCCTGCTCGACTCGGTCCCGATGGTCGCCATCACCGGCAACGTCCCCTCGGCCCTTATCGGCAAGGACGCGTTCCAGGAGATCGACATCAACGGCATCACGTTGCCGATGACCAAGCACAACTACCTCGTCCGCGATGCCGATGACCTGCCGCGCGTCGTCGCGGAGGCGTTCCACATCGCTCGGAGCGGGCGGCCCGGCCCGGTCCACATCGACATCACGAAGGATGCCCTCCAGCAGGAGACGAAGGCTGAGCACCCGAGCGAGGAGGACGTCGTCGCCGGCCTGCCGGGCTTCCGGCCGAACCTCGAGGGACACGGCCGCCAGCTCAAGCTGGCCGCGAACGAGATCGCCGCCGCGAAGCGGCCCGTGATCCTCGCTGGTCACGGC